>DATCXH010000861.1:0-5624 GCA_036565925.1 Vicinamibacterales bacterium | reverse complement strand
CGCCCGTGACTGTATGAGCCGCTACGCGATCGACGTCGACCTCCAGACCGAAGGCGACTTCGACCGATTGCCGGACAAACATCGCACGTGCGTGTATCGCGTCGTTCAGGAGGCGACGACCAATTGCGTCCGTCACGCTGGCGCCAGGCATATTCAGATACGCGTCACCGCCGATGGTGATCACCTGCGGGTTCGCGTCAGCGACGATGGCCGCGGGCTCGATCCGGATCAACGACCTGGTCTTGGCCTGCGTGGGATCGACGAACGCGTCAAGGAACTGCAGGGAACGATGACGATCGCGAGCGGAAAGACGGGTGGCACGACGGTCCTCGTCGGCTTGCCACTACCTGTTCAACTCGCTGTGCCCGAAGTGGACGTGCCGCTTGCGCGTGCTGCTGGCTGACGATCACGCCATCGTACGGCGAGGGCTGCGCGGACTGCTGGAGGCCTCGGGGTTTACTGTCGTAGCGGAGGCCGCCGACGGACTCGAGGCGATACGGCTCTGCGACGAGCACCGGCCGGACGTGATGATCCTCGATATCGGGATGCCGCGATTGAACGGCATCGAGGTCGCCGCGCGTGCGACGAAGCTCGATCGAGCACCGGGCGTCATCATTCTCAGCGTGCACGGCGACGAGTCGTACATCATGCGCGCCCTCGCCGCAGGCGCGCGCGCCTATCTGCTCAAGAGTGCGACCGACGAAGACTTGATTCCCGCCGTCCGAGCGGTCGCGGCCGGGAAGCCGTACTTCAGCCCTGCGGTGACCGCGGTCCTGGTCGAGGACTACATGCGGCAGCTGCACCAGCGCGGTCTCACCGACTCGTATCACTTGCTCACCGATCGTGAGAAGGAGGTCTTGCAGCTGCTGGCCGAAGGACGTTCCAACAAGGAAGTCGCCACGCTGCTGGATCTCGGTGTCTCCACAGTGGAGACGCACCGATCCAACTTGATGCAGAAACTGAATCTGCACAACACCGCCGAAATCGTCCTTTACGCCGTGCGCAAGGGCCTCATCGTGTAGGCTACCTGTGGCGGTGTGAGTGAATCAGGACACACAGATACGAATGATTTCGTCGATGGCCACGCGGCGGCTGCTCGGCGACTTGATAACGCAGTTCGAGAAGACGTCGCCGCATCGTGTCGCGCTCGAATCGGTTGGTGGTCTTGATGCCGCCAAGCGCGTTCGTGCGGGCGAGCCTCTCGACGTCGTGGTGCTGGCGCGAGAGGTCATTGAGGACCTGATCGGTGCGGCGCATGTCGTCGAGGGCAGTCGCGTCGATGTCGCGGCGTCGGCTATCGGCGTGGCCGTCCGCGCGGGGACTCCTCACCCCGAGATCAGTTCCGCCGAGGGCGTCAAGTCAGCGGTGCTCGGGGCGCGCCGCATCGGCTACTCGACAGGTCCGAGCGGTCAGTATCTCGCCAAGCTCTTTGCGCGTTGGGATCCCGGCGGGCTTGAAGACCGCATCACCGTTGCGCCGGTGGGTGTACCGGTTGGGAGCCTGGTCGCCCGCGGCGAGATCGATCTCGCGTTTCAGCAATTGAGCGAACTTGGCGGCGAGGGCGTCGAGGTCGTGGGACCGTTGCCGCCCGACATCCAGATGATCACGACGTTTTCCGGCGGTGTCGCGCGCACGTCTGCACAGCCTGAAGCGGCGCGTGCGCTGTTGGCGTTCATGGCGTCGCCGGCACTCACGGCGATCAAGCGAGCGCACGGGATGGACGCCGCGTAATTATCGCTAGCGCGATCGTCCGAACAGCTCACCACCGTTTAACCGGATAGGCATCTCAGATGTGCGGCGCTACCGATGCGTTCAACAACGCCTCGATCACGTCGGCATCGACCGGCTTCGTGATGTGGCGATCGAATCCGGCTTCGATCGCGCGGCGCCGATCGGCCTCCCGGGCCTGTGCTGTCATCGCGACGAGAATGATGCCTTCGGCCCAGGGGCGCGATCGAATCGTACGGGCAGCGTCGTAACCGCTCAGGCCTGGCAAGCCGACGTCCATCAAGACGATCTGCGGTCGAAACTGCTCTGCGACCGGAAGCGCCGCATCTCCGCCAAACGCCACTCGGACCTCGTGTCCGAGCGAGCGCGCCAGCTTCACCAGCGATTGCACCACTTCATGGTCGTCGTCGACCAGCAACACGCGCAGGCCGTGGCTCGAGGGTTGTGATGCGCGTTCCCGATTCGTGACTCCCTCTCGAGCAGGAGAGACATTCGCCGAGTGTAGCGGCAGCGTGAAAAAGAAGGTGCTACCCACTCCGAGCTGACTGGTGACGCCGATGTTCCCGTCGTGCGCCTCCACAATGCCCTTGGCCAGAGCCAGCCCGAGGCCGGTGCCAGCGCGGCGATCGGCACGCCAGAATCGATCGAAGACCTTGGCGATCTCCTCGTCGCTGATCCCGTCACCGGTGTCTTGCACCCACATGCGGATCGCCTCGTCCTGCCGCTCGGCGCCCACCGTTATGACGACGCCGGGCTCTCCGAATTTCAAGGCATTGCCGATCAGATTCAGCAGGACCTGGAGTATGCGATGGCGATCGATCGAGACGATGGGAAGACCCGGGACAAGCCGGGTTTCGATTCGGGCACTCTTCGCTTTTACCTGCGGGGACACGATAGTGTGCAGCTCCAATATCAACTGCCGCAGATCGACCTCGGTGCGGTGTACGAACATCCGGCCCGCTTCGATGGTCGAGACATCGAGCAGATCCTGCACGAGCCGCTGCATCTCCGTGCTCGCGCGGGCGATGCTTTCGATGTTTTCCGCGTTCTCGGCGGTCTGTGGCACACGTTGCAGGATCGCCGTGGCGGCCGAAATCGACTCGAGAGGATTCCGCAAATCGTGCGAGATGAAGGCAACCATGTCGTCGCGAGAGCGAACCGCGCTGCGCGCTTCGTCGTACAGCGCTTCGAGCTGGCCGCGAGCCGTTTCGGCCGCGAGGCGTGCCTCTTCTGCCTGGCGATAGAGCTGGGCGTTGTCAATCGCGATGGCGGCCCAACTGGCGATCTCCTCCGCGAATCGCACGTCGGCTTCATCGTAGGTTCGCTCCGACTGAGTGGAAATCAGCGTCAGGGCGCCCAGGGTTCGACCAGCCGCCTGCAGCGGCACTGAGATCATTGACTGCAGACCCATGTCGCGCAGCGGCCGCAGAAAGCTCGCCTCGACACGGCCAGCAAGCATGTCGTCGGTGATGCGGGAAATCAGGCGAGGCCGACCTGTGTTCGCGACGGCGGCAGCGCTATTCGGACGATCGGGAGTGCTGGGCCAGCGACGAAACAGTTCGGACATCAGCGCCGTCTGCCGCGCGTCCTGATGCGTGATCTCGACTGGCTGCAGGTGACCTTCCGCATCCGTGACTTGCACGATGCACCAGTCGCCGAGCGAGGGGACGACCAGGCGCGACAGGTTCGAGACGATCGTTTCGGGCGTGAGTGTCGTTGCGAGCACGCGACTGGCGTCGGCGATGAAGGCGCGCGCTTCTTCTGCGCGCTTGCGATCCGTCACATCTCGACAGATGCCCACCATCCGGATCGGAGTTCCACTGCTGTTGACGATGATCCGCCCCGTGGCGGAGAGCCAGCGAACCGCTCGGTCCGGACGTACGATGCGGTACTCGATGTCGTAGCCGCGATCGGGCACTTCGAGAGCCCGTTCAATCGCCATTGACACTCGATCGACGTCGGATGGATGGATGTCGCGACGATAGGCCTCCACAGTACCTTCGAACGTGCCCGACTCGAGCCCGTGAATGTTCTCGAGATCCGAGGACCACGTGACGGTGCTGTGTTCGATGTCCCAGTCCCACGCACCCATTCGTCCTGCGGAGAGCGCGAGACTCAGACGTCGCTCGTTGGCTTCGCGCGACGCCGCCTCTCGCTCTGCGTGTTCTCGCAGATCACGCTCGACCGCCAGGCGGGATTCGAGCGCGACCGCCATCCGGTGATGCTCGAGCGCCGATGCCACGTGATCGGCGATCTGTTCAGCAACGGCAATCTCCGCATCCGAAAACGCGTGGGGTTCGCGGGAGTAGAGCATGAACTTGCCAAGGAGCCGTCTACCGAACTGCAAGGGAATGAACGCCAGCGCTCGGATGTCTTCGCGTCTGAAGATCGGCAGGTACTCAGCGAGCGGCGCATCCCGCTCGACGTCAGCCACGAGGATGGATGTTGCAGCGGTCTCATCGACCGACCACGGTGAGTGCCCATCCACGGCAGTGCGATACGCCTCGCTCAATCCCGACCACGCGACGAAGCGCATCGTGCCGCCGGCGTCGAACACCAGCAACGACGCGCGCTCCACGTTCAGCGCCTCCTGTACACCATGAAGCGCTGCGTCGTACACAGCTTGTAAGGAACCGGCGCTGGCGGCGTGCGCCATGAGTTGACGAAGTGCGTTTTTCGACAGCATTGCGATTGATCCCGGACGGAAAAGCTCACCCGAGACCACAAGGTCCTCGTGGCCGCCGCGGGACGTGATCTTAGGACAGTCCGTGCATTGCGCTACTCAAATTCTCACTAGCGCGGCCATTCCATCGCTGGAATGAACGGCGTATCAATGTTCGTTTCATGACCCGCTCATGCTCCGTGACGTCAAAACGTTATGAGTGACGACACGCGGGTGCAATGCGATACCTCACATGAGCTATCGCGAACGATGTGGCACTAGGGAGATGCGCTAATCGCATTAGGGAGAACGGTCATGTGGTTGGGAGCCTTTCGCACGCTCATCTTTCGGGGATTCTTCACGGCGCTGTTCGGAGCGCTGCTCATCGGCTGGCCAGGCACCAGTCTGTCCGTGCTCATCCTCGTGTTCGGTGCGTTCACGCTCATCGAGGGTGCACTTATCGTGATTGCCGGTTGGGAGACGTGGCAGGCGGGCCCGGCTCGCGGCGTCTCGCTTGTCGCCGGAGTGCTGACGATGCTCGCAGGAGTTGCGATGCTCGTGTGGCCGGGTGTGACGCGGCTCGTTCTGCTGGTGCTCATCGCCATTCCCACGGCTGTGATTGGCGTCTCGGAACTACTGATTGCGACGCACATCGATCGACATGCGCGTGGCTCGTGGCTCATGGCGTCGCTGGGAGTGTTGTCGGTCGTGGTGGCGGCACTTCTGCTAGCCAATCCAGCCGCTGGCATTCTCGTCATCGTGAGGGTGTTCGGGCTCTACACAGTGGTGGTCGGTCTCCTCACGGTTGCTCGAGCGTGGATAACTGAAGCGCGGTACGCCTGAGGCGATCTGTTCGCGCTGATCGGGTCGCGACCCAATTGACGGGCGGTTCATACGGTGTGCTTCGTGCTAGATCGAGCGATAGGCCGGCCGTATCGTTGGCTCGGGTTCACATGTGGGGAAACCGTGTTCATACGGGCTCCCTGACGTGACACTCCACGGCGTCGAGCTCGCAGCCATGAAGCGGCGCGTACGACCATGAATCTCCAATCGCGCGACGAGTTCGATGTGTTGACCACTACGGTCGGGCGTCTCGTCGACTGGGCGCAACGCTCGTCGATCTGGCCCGTGCAGTTCGGATTGGCCTGCTGTGCGATCGAAATGATCACGATGGCGACGTCGCGTTATGACATCGCACGCTTTGGTGCCGAGGTGTTCCGGGCATCGCCGCGCC
>DATCXH010000394.1:0-2422 GCA_036565925.1 Vicinamibacterales bacterium | reverse complement strand
GTTACCCGGACGATGCCGCACGTCGACGTTTCACCGACGAGGCACTGCGGCGCGTTCGCGGACTGGCCACAGTGACAGTGGCCGGTGCAACTGACAGCCTTCCGCTGGGTAACAACGCGAGTGCATCGGCGATTCTGGCGGAAGGCTACCAGGCGAAGAAGGGTGAATCGGTGATCGCGCCGAGCGAGGCGCGCGTGTCGCCGGGATACTTCGAGACGATGCGCGCCAGGCTGGTGGCCGGCCGTTTCTTCGATGATCACGATACCGCTGATGCGACGAAAGTGATCATGATCGATGACCGGCTGGCGCGCCGCTTCTGGCCGAATCAGAATCCAATCGGCCGCCGCATGTATCGACCGAGCGACGGCGGAGGAGACATGACCGCGATCACGGCGAAGACCGAGTTCTTGACGGTCGTTGGTGTGATCGCAGAGATGAAGCAGCGCAGCCTGACCGATGGCGACCGGTCCGTGGGCGCCTACTACTTTCCGGTCGCGCAAAGCCCCTCGCGAGGCTTGACGTTTGTGCTTCGTTCCAGCGGCGACACGACGTCGCTCGCGGGCGCGCTGCGACGCGAGATCTCCGCGATCGATGCGCAGTTACCCGTGTTCGAAGTGCAGCCGATGTCCTACTGGACCGCCCGATCACTCGCCAATCGTCGAACGCCAGCGCTGCTCGCCATGGTGTTCGGCGGCGTCGCACTCTTCCTGTCGGCGATCGGTCTCTATGGCGTGCTCGCCTATCTCGTCACGCAGCGCAGGAAGGAGATCGGCATTCGTGTCGCGCTGGGCAGCACTGCTGCAGCCGTATTTCGATTGGTGCTGCGTGAGGGACTCATCCTCGTAGGGATCGGTCTTGCGCTGGGCGGGATCGGATCGCTCCTCCTCCGTCATACGCTCGAGAGCCTGCTGTTCGGGGTGAGTGCCACGGACTCGCGTGTTCTGCTGCTCGTGAGCGGACTGCTTGCCGCGGTCGCCATCCTCGCGTGCTGCGTGCCCGCGCGCCGCGCGACGAAGATCGACCCGTTGGTCGCGTTGATGGAGTGAATCAGGTGTTACCTGACGGCGGTGCCCGCGCGACGGTTGATCTTGACCAGAAATTTCACTATCGCTGTGACGGGCATCATCCGGATCACGAGCTCGCGTGCGGCGCACGCCACAGGATTCATCGTGCGCATTATGGACGCCGTGCGACGCCCCTGGCCGAGTAGCCGTGCGGTCTTCTGCTGTCGCTGACGCTCGTACGAACGCAACGCCGGTTCAATCGGGGCGCCGCGAGTCAGCGCCTGGCCAAGTGTCACAGCATCGACCATCGCCTGAGCCGCGCCTTGTCCGGTGTGCGGCAGCACCGGATGCGCGGCGTCGCCGAGCAGCGTCACGACGCCGGTCCCCCAGAACGGAATCGGATCGCGATCGACGAGCTCATCGCAGCGGAGATCGTCTGTGGCCGACGTGATTGCGCGATATGTTCCGTCGAACCTCGGCAGCATGTGGGCGAGGATAGCCTTCGGATCGCGCATGCCGGACGGCACCAGCTCATTGGCCAGCGACAGAACCCAGTAGATGCCGGTCTCGCTTGCGCGGACGAGGAACGCCTCGATGCCCGGACCGATGTAATAGATCCCCGACATCCCGCCGAGGTGATGCACCACGCCGTGCACGCCGCCTCTGACCGCGACGATGCGGCTCCAACGTGGTGGCGGCTCCGAGGGATGCAGTGCGCGCCGCAAGACGGAATTCGCCCCGTCAGCGCCGATGAGGACGTCACCCTCCACGCGATTGCCATCGGCGAGGTGGAGTGTGACGCGATCACCCTGCTGCGTGAAGCCGGTCGCCTCGCTGCCGAGAGTGATGGCGTCCATGCCGACCGCATCGAGCAGCGCACCGTGCAGCGCCGGACGCAGGGCGATGACCACCGGTCCACCTCGCATTGACTCGGCGCCCGGTAGCTCGGCTCGCTTCAACACGGTGCCATCTGGCCGCCGCACCTCGCCTCGGGTCGGCGTGTGTGCGCGTGACCGGACGATCTCGGCCAGTCCCAGCTCGCGGAGCGCCGCCATCGCGTTAGGCGCGAGCGCCAGTCCAAACCCCAGTTCGCGCGGCGATGTCGCGCGTTCGAAGACTCGGATGTTCCAGCCGGCCCTGCGCAGCGCAATGCCGGCTGAGAGACCGCCGATACCGGCGCCGACGATCAGCGCGGTGCGCGTCAAAACCGGTATTGCACGCCGAACGCAAAATGATGGGTGCGTGCAGGGATCGTCGCATCGCCGCCGTTGGCGACCTCGATATTCGGTGAGGCCCAGGTGAATTTGTACTCACCCAGCGCGCCGACGCCGCGCCAGATCGAGAACTCCACGCCGCCTCCGACTTGCACCCCGAGCCCGCCGCCCTCGTACTGCTCGAAGTAGACGTTGTCGATCTGG
>DATCXH010000549.1:0-2349 GCA_036565925.1 Vicinamibacterales bacterium | reverse complement strand
TGTAGGTCAGGGAGAAGCGATCGAGCCCGCTCGCGACGCCGCTCAGCGACGGCGTGATGCCGCCCTCGAAGCGCACGTTGCTCGGGAAGGTGAGAGTGCGGCCGCCGGTCGCGTCCTGCACGACCCACAGCTCGATGTTCTGGCCATCGGCCGGATTCGACAGCGCGAGCGTGCGGTTGCCCCCGATCGTCGTGATGAAGCGGTCGGCCAGCTGGCAGTCCGCCGTGACCGTCGCGCCGTCTGCGATCGTGGTGAACGTAGCGCCGCTGCCCTTCTGGAACTGGTTGAAGAACGCGAGCCGCGCGAAGGCGGTGCTGTCCAGGCCGTCCAGGGTGTCCGCGTCCGCTGCGCCGGCGACGGGCGCGATCACGTTGGTCGCGTTGCAGTAGACGATCGTGGTCTTGTTCTGGCCGACCACCACGCCGGTGCCGCCCGGGGTCTTGACGGTGACCGTGAAGGAGCCCGTGCAGTTGTTCTCGACGAGGTAGAAGTGCGAGAGCGCCGGCACGATGACGTTGACGTTGGCCGACAGCGTACCGCTGAGCACCAGGGTGAGCGCGCGCGACTGGTCCGCCGCGAAGTTGGTCGTGCTGAGTGTGACGTCCGTCCCATCCAGGGTGATCGCCGAGCGCTTGGTAATCGCGTCCTCGATCAGCTGAAAGATCGTGTTGGCCTTCGTGCCCCAGGTGTTGTCGTTCTCGCCTGTGGCCATCAGCTCCAGGCGTAGATTACTGGTCGGTGTACTCGGCATTCCCTTGCCCTCAATCCATGTTCGTTATCGCGGACATTCGCGTGATGTACGTTAAAACGCACATTACGCGGCTTAAGGTGCGTTTTATCGCACCTTTAGGTCGTCGCGGCCGGCTCCGGCGGAATCGTCGGCGTGCGTGCGACCTGTCGTCCCATCACGATGCTCTCGATGTCCGCGCGCTGCAGGTTTTCTGTGATGCCGCGCACATCGTCAAGCTTGGCAGTGTACTCGGCTTCGGCCGCAGCCTTGCGGGCCCAATTCTTGAGCATGGCCGCCGCCTCGATCGCCGACGCCAGCTGCAGCAGATCCGGTACGCGAGTCGAGAACCACGTCGTGGTGTCATCGTTCCCGTCCACGATCGACGCCGGGCGGAACACGCCGTGAACTGTGATCAGGTACGCATCGTCAGGGATCGGCGCCACCGTCCACCGGGTCTCGTCCAGCTCGCTGTAATAGACCTTGAACAGGGGGTTCGCCGTGTCCAGCTCGGTGCCGGCGCGGTTGACTGCCCCGGTCCAGGCGCGGTGCCGCTTGTGCATGGCATGCGTGACGCCGGCGATGCTGATCTCGAGCAGCCGCTCCGTGATCAGGTTGTCGGGCTTGAACACCTCGGAGGCGCTGGCCGCCGTGGTCGTGTCGAACACGCTATCCAGATTGTCGAGATCGAGGTCGCGGCTCAGGCGCAGCTCAGCCCGCTGGATGATCTCGTCCAACGAGTCGATGAAGTTGTCGTCGGCATCGTCGCCGTTGCCTTCCACCCAGAGCTTCAGATTGTCCTTCAGCGTCGCTTTCGTGTACTGGAACATGGCTTATACCCCCGACGTCGGGAAAGGCTCCGCGGGCGGTGTGAACGCTCCCGTGTAGCGACAGACGCCGCGCGTCACACGGATCTGGTCGAAGTAGCCGTCGAAGTCCGCGGACACGAACGGCACGCCCTCGCAGATTGTGAAGTGCGTCGCACCGGACACTGTGCCGCCGAAGCTGCCGCTGATGGTCGATTCAATCGCCGACGGCACGCCGTTGAGGAACACGCGGACCACGTCATCCTCGTCGCGCGTGATCGCGACGTGCAACCACTCGTCGTAGCCCATGGCGAGGTCGGTCAGCTCGACCGAGGATGCAGCGTTGTAGGCGAACACGAGCGTATTGCCGGCGCCGTCGAACTTCGGGCCCAGGAAGAAATACCCAGGGCTCGGGGTCTTCGAGTTGGCGAACAGCGTGGACAGGGCGCCGCCGCCGTCGGTCACGCGGTAAAACCAGCCCTCCATCGTGAACAGGCCGTCGAACACGAACCGGTTGAGGTTCACGTCATCCGAGCAGTCGATGTAATTCGTGTGGTCGGTGAACTCGTTCTGGTTGTGATACGAGGATTCGTCGAACAGGACTTGCGCCGCGCTGATGCCGCTGACGCCCAAACCGTCGAACACGTCCACATGCGGTACGCCGGCCCACTCGACCAGCGCGTTGGTGTTCGCGGTCAAGAGCAGCACCACCTCAGCGAAATCGGGATCTCCGCTGGTGGCGAACCGATACGGATCGATCATCATCGTCATGCGGGCGTACCGATCAGAGTGAGCACGAGGCCCGCAGCGCCGTCG
>DATCXH010000923.1:0-2071 GCA_036565925.1 Vicinamibacterales bacterium | reverse complement strand
AATCACTTACCGCCGGCGAGGTCGAGAATCTTTCGGCCGGTCAGAATTCCTACAGAAATCGCACCTGCTGCGTCGCGCCCGGCGCGACGAACACCCGGAGATTGTTGGATCGCGGATCCGCAGGCTGCACGAAGAAGCCTTCGCCCTCGCCGCGGTAACCGAGCGTCGATCCAATCAACGTTTCGCCGTCGTGGAACGTGACGACCACTTTGCGGCCCTGCGACGTCGAGCCGAACTCGTGGCGATCGACGCGCGTCTGGTCGCCGTTGAAGTCGCGCACGAAGAACAGTGCCTTCAATTGCGAGAGCTGCAGGAAAAGGGTGTCACTCGAGTGCGGCTCTGCCGAGAGATGGAGCTGTGGTTTGGACGGGTGGAAATCTGCGGTGTAACCGCGGACGAGACGACCGTCGAGGAACCGCGCGATCACCTTCTGAGATGACGCCGACGCGCGCGGCTGCGGTGCCGCTGGCGCTGCCGCCGCTCCTGTGTTCCTGGCGATCGCCTGCTTGAGGAGCTCGGGAATCTCGATCGGACGTTTGAACGAGCAGGCGCCCTGATAGCGCATGACGTCGGCGAACGACGCGACGCGGCAGCGCAGCACCTTCGACGGCATGAGAATCGAATTCGTCGGGCCGGACAACTCGAACACGATGTTGGCGTCGGGACGGAGCTGGCGGTCGGTCTCAACGAGAATGCCGCCGGCCGAGATATCAAGCACACGCACGTCAGGGCCATATTTCAGACGCGTGCTGCGCAGCCAGCGGACATCGTCCGGGCTGAGTCGCAGATGACCGCGACGTTCCGAATCTTCATAGCGTTCGACGATCGCATCGGCGAGACAGACGACCTTCAGGTCCGACGAGGGCAACTGCGTAATGGCCATTTCCGCGAACTCCTGGAAGTCCGACTGAGCAACTCGAGGGCCATCCGCTTCGTACCAGGGCAGCTGCGCAGTTCGCGGCGAAACCGTATCGTTTGACTCGTGGACGGGGCTCAGAAATCGTTCGCTTGGGAGAGTTCTTCCTAGACGTGTCGAGGCATACTAATGGTTCGTGGAGGCTGCGCGGCTAATCGTCAGGCCCAGCCGCGTCGCACACGAATTTCCGGCCGCGACAACGGGGCGGCCGGCCGTAAACTCGAAGAGACGGACACAGAAGGCATGAATGACACGACGACATTTCCCGTCACCAAGACGGATGAGGAATGGCGCAAACAGCTGACGCCGCAGCAGTATGCGGTGCTGCGGAATCACGCCACTGAGGCGCCCGGATCCTGCGCGTTGCTGCGCGAGCATCGGGCGGGGACCTTCTCGTGTGCGGGCTGCGGCCAGAAGCTGTTCGTCGCCGATCGCAAGTTCGAGAGCGGTACCGGCTGGCCGAGCTTTTTTGCCCCCGTCGAGGGCAGCATCGGGACGACCGTCGATCGCAGCTACGGGATGACGCGCACCGAAGTGCATTGCAGCAACTGCGGCGGCCATCTCGGCCACGTGTTTCCCGATGGGCCACCACCGAGCGGTCTCCGCTACTGCATCAACGGAGTCGCCTTGAACTTCGATCCGAAGATGTAGCCGTGTAGTGTCCGGCTTTAGCCGGACCTCCCGAGCCTTGATGAAGGCCATCCGGCCTTTTGCACGATGTAGTCGCGCGAGGCCTGCGCTTGCTGGCGGAGGCGAGTGAGATCGACGCCGACCAGTTGACCCTGACGCTTGCGGATCTGGCCGGCGATGATCACGGTATCGACGTTGCTCGTGTCCATCGCCTGCACCACCGCCGAATAGGCGTTGTTCATCGGCGCGACGTTGATCGCGTCGCCGCGCAACAGGATGACGTCGGCCTCTTTGCCTGGTGTCAGCGTGCCGATCTTTCCGTCGAGATGATTGGCTCTCGCGCCTGTGATCGTGGCAAAGCCAATCACATCACGCACCGTGAGCAGCGCCGGCGCCGCTTTGTCGTTGGCGCGCTGGCGAGCGAGCGCCTGCATGCGCTGCAGCGTGAACACGGCGCGCATCTGCGTAAACAGGTCGCCCGGCATTTGCGTTTCGACATCGACGCTCAAGCTCGGCGCGAGCTTG
>DATCXH010000824.1:0-3542 GCA_036565925.1 Vicinamibacterales bacterium | reverse complement strand
CCGCCGATGCGACAGCGTTTGCGTCAACGTAGGGCACGACGAATACCGTCAGCCACATCAGTGCCGCGCCGATCCGAAGCAGGCGAATTTCGTATGCGTCCTCTTTGCTTTCTCCAGGCTGTGCTTTGCCGAGGCCCTTCCACACCTTGACGGCCGCGGCAAAGATCACCAGCACGACGAGCGAGGCGAGGAAGCCAGCGCCGAAGGCCCAGCCGATCTCTCGCGTCGTCAGGTCGGCGAGCATGTCGGTCCAGATCAGACCGACGCGATGCGTCACGTTGTCCCAGAACGCGGGATCGGTCATCTCGCGCACCGTGCCCCCGGTCTCGGTCCGCGTGATCCGCAACTCGGTGTCGGCAGGCGTCGGAAGCACCTCGTACTTGTTCACGGGCTCCGACTGCTCGGGTGCCTTCCACTTCGTCACGTCA
Organism: Vicinamibacterales bacterium; assembly: GCA_036565925.1. Lineage (GTDB taxonomy): Bacteria > Acidobacteriota > Vicinamibacteria > Vicinamibacterales > UBA2999 > Gp6-AA40. The sequence goes on along the minus strand of DATCXH010000824.1, from coordinate 3,114 downwards.
GACGACAAGGCGTGCGCCGCACCGAGCAGGAGCAAGGCCGCAAGCGACAGGGCCAGTGCGGTGATCACCACGGTGTAGAGCAACCCGCCGAGCAACGTGCCGACCGCACGCAACGCCTCACGTTTCAGAATGCTTCGTCGCGCGACCAGAAAGTCACCGTGCGTGCGAAGGTGGGCGACGATGTTGGTGCCCTCGGTGGGCTCTGCGGTCTTGCCACCTTCGATCGTCGAGGTCCGGCGTTCCGGGTTGAACGGGAAGTGCAGCCAGTTGGTTCCGAATTTCAGATCGTCGCGGCTGGTGTAGAGGAATTGTTCGTTGTTGCCGGCTTCCTTCTGGTGATCGCGATTGACGGACAGGAACGAGGTGAGACAGCCACCAATGTAGCCACCGCCGGACACGGTGCTGAGATAGTCCACCAGGCGCAACACCCCCATCCGTGACAGCGCCTGGGCAATTCCCAGATTCGTCGTCGCCGATCGAATGCCGCCGCCGGAGAAGGCGAGTCCGATCAAACGTTCGGCGACTGCGTCTTCGGTCGGCAGTTGCTTGTCACCGTCGAGCGGCTGACGCTTGGCGATGTATTTGAGTTCCTGTTTGCGAACCTCCTCGAAGCTCTTGACCCGCTCCTCGTGCCTTTTCATCCACATCATGCAGCGATACTCCGCGCGCGCGTGCGCGACCCAGACGCGTACACACGTCAACGCAGATTTAGTGTCGCTCGACTGTCAATAACGATAGATGTGCGATCAACGAACAGAAGGGGGCGCGGGCGAGGGAACGATCCCCCGCCACGCGGCGCGAGCGCCTGTTACGCAGCGGGTTCGCTGGCGACGGCGTCCTTCCAGCGGAATTCGAGAATGAGTCCGTTGACGTTGAGCACGTCGCCGTCCTGCAGCGCCTGTCGTTTCTCGAGCGTTTCGTTGTTGATCGTCGTCCGGCCGCCCATCAACGTGGCGACATATCCATCACTGCTCCGAGCGATCGCCAGCGCGACAGTGGGCTTGAACCAGCCGTGCAAGCGCACCAGCGCGTCGTCAGACTTTCCGATCAGCGTGGTGGTTGCCTCGAGATCGTATTCGGTCTGTTCGGCGCGTCCCGCGATCACTTGCAGTACGCCGATGCGGCGTGGGGCGGGTGCCTTCTGCACCGGACGCACCGGCGCCTGGGTCTGTACGTCGTCCAGCGACGACATCAGCGCGCGATGCTGCTTCGTGTCGAGATACACCGTGTCGCCGAGCGCGGGCAGCTGCGGTGGCGGAGTCGCCGCCCATTCCTGGGTGTGCTCGAACATGAGCTGGTGCTTGCCCACCTGCAGCACGTCGCCGCTGCGCAGCACACGGCGTGTTATGTGCTGGCCGTTCACGAACGTCCCGTTCGTGCTGTTCAGATCCTCGAGAATCATCGCGCCGCTCTCGGAGAACACGCGCGCGTGATGACCCGACACCGCCGGGTTGTCGATGATCACCGCGTTGTCCGGAGCGCGCCCGATCGTCAGGCCCACGCCCACCGAGTACTCCTTCAGAAGACGGCCTTCAAACTGCAGCGTTAGCTTCGACATACTGCCCTCGTCTTGCCGATCGCGTCCAACGGTTGGAGAGGCGGCGCCACCAGCCACCTGTCACTTCCACCACCACCACGGTGATGTTGTCTGCGCCGCCGTTATCGTTCGCGGCAGCGATCAGGAAATCGCAGATTCGCTGCGGTTCCCGAGACTCGTGAAAGGCCTGGGCCAGGATGGACTCCGGCACCATGCGCGTCAGGCCGTCGCTGCACAGCAGCAGATAGTCGCCCGGGCGCACTGGCACTTCCTTCAGATCCACGTCGACGTGCGGCTCGCGACCGAGCACGCGCACAAGCGCGTTCTGATGCTCGACCGGAAGACGCCGCAGTTCCTCGATCAGTCCGGCGGCGATGTGGGCTTCGCCGAGCGAGTGATCCCTGGTGAGCGGCTCGAGGCGCCCACCGTGCCAGAGATACGCGCGGCTGTCGCCGACGTGCGCGATGCTCACGACGTGGCGGCCGATCCATGCGCCAACCACCGTCGTCCCCATGCCCGCCTGGCGCGGATCCTTCTGCGCCTGGTCGTAGATCACTCCGTTCGATCGACGGACGACTTCGGCCAGCCGATTGGTGTGCGGCAGATATCCCTGGTCGCCGGATTGGGGTTCGAACGAGGTCGGCGAATCGTCTCCCAACTCGCGAAGAATCGCCTCGATCGCCATCTGGCTCGCCACTTCACCAGCGGGCGCACCGCCCATGCCGTCGCACACCACGAACAGGCCTTCGTCGGCGCGCAACATGTAGGCATCCTCATTGAGCGAGCGAACGAGTCCCACATGAGTGCCTGCGCCGACTTTCAGCCGCATGGGCCTTTCACTTACAAGGACTGCGCCGCTCGGAGTGGAATGGCGGAAGTGGTTCGATAGCGCGGAGATCCGGTTGAGCTGGTCGATCGTCGTCGGATGCAGCCACGTGCAGGGCGCGCGCGATTTTTGCGCGCGGCTTACAGAAGTGGTTATTTCTTTTTCTTGTCGTCGTCGGTTGGGAGGACGACGACTTCCGCCTGACGCCCAGTGCGTTCCTCCAGTGCGAGCAGCACGCGCTTGATGATCACTTCGTCGAAGCGCATCGCGACAAACTGCTCGTCGGTGCTCGTGCGCAGCGAGATCCATTCGCGAATGCTCGCGATTCCGAACTTGCTGAGCGTGCCTCCGGCGCGTGCGACAGGCGCTGGCCCTTGCGGTGAATTCCACAGCGGGTCACGGCTCTTCGACACGTTGATCGAGATCACCCGCCTGTAGGGAATGGCACAAAGCGTGGTGCTCGGATCGGACGTGGGGATGATCGTGATCTTTCCCTCGCCGAGCACGAGTTGCGCGCTCTGCTCTTTGGGCTTGCGCGTGCCGACCAGGGCGCGTGTCTCGAATACCAGCGAGGCTTCGGGAACGGTCGCCTCTACGTGCTCCTCTGCTCGTGGTGCCTCACGAACGATCTCGACTGGCGGCGCTGCACGGAGCGCAGCAGGCGGCGCTGCTGGCGTCGGATCGGGCGCAGGAATACGCTTCGGAGCAGATGCGGGCGGCGGTGGAACAGGCGTCGGTTCTACGACAGGTC
>DATCXH010000407.1:0-3191 GCA_036565925.1 Vicinamibacterales bacterium | reverse complement strand
GTACATCAGTCCATACGTGAGGAGAAACGCCGAATCGAGGAACGCCTTCACTTCGTTCGAGATCGGGATGTCGCGCTGAATCGCCGTGATCGCCCACGGGAGCGTCTGTCGGTCGAGATAACTGATCCCGATGGCGATGGTGACGAGGCCGGCGACCCACCAGCGACGCGGCATGTTAGCGCTTACATCGATCTCGGAAACAGCGAGCGCGGTCTCAGTCATGAGCGCTGTCCGTCGAGAAACGGTAGACAGTCGACGACCGGAACGTCTGCCCCGGACGCAGCACGATCGACGGGAAATTCGGATGATGGATCGCGTCGGGGAAATGCTGCGGCTCGAGCGCGAACCCCGCGTGCGCCTCGTACTTCACTCCGCCCACGCCCGGAAACGATCCGTCGAATCGGTTGCCGGTGAAGAACTGGACGCCAGGCTCCGTCGTCCAGATCTCGAGCACGCGACCCGACGTCGGCTCCTCGACGCGCGCCGCGAGGCTGAGTGAATCGCTGCTCCGGTCGAGTACGAGATTGTGGTCGTATCCGCCTTTCACGTCGCTCACCTGGCCGATCTGATCGCCGATGCGACGCGGCTGCGTGAAATCGAGCGGCGTGCCAGCGACTGGAGCGATCACGCCCGTGGGTACGAGCGACGCGTCTCCCGGCGTGTAGTGACTCGCGTTGATCATCAGCCGGTGATCGAGGATCGTCCCCGAGCCGGCGAGGTTGAAGAACGAGTGATTCGTGAGATTGACGAGCGTGGGCTTGTCGGTCGTCGCCTCGTAGTCGACGTGCAGCTCGTTCGCGTTGGTCAGCCGAAAGGTGACGCTGACGTTCAGCGTGCCGGGGTAACCTTCCTCGCCGTCCGGGCTCGTATAGGCGAAGGTGACGCTCGGCTCGCGCCCCGTGTCGCTCTGCGCGCGCAGGCTCCAGACGCGCTTGTCGAAGCCGCGAAGGCCTCCGTGCAAGGAATTCGGCGCGCGATTCTTCGCGAGCGTGTACGTCTTGCCGTCGAGCGTGAACGTGCCGTTTGCGATGCGGTTCGCCACTCGGCCGAGCGTCGCGCCGAGGTAGAAGCCCGCGGCCTCATAGTCGCCGACGCGCTCGTAGCCGAGGACGACATCGCCAAGCTTGCCATTGCGATCGGGGACCCACAGCTCCGTGACGGTTGCTCCGTAGTCGGTCACCCTCGCCTTCATGCCGTTGGCGTTGGTGAGCGTGTAGATCCTGGTCTCGGTGCTGTCCTTTGTTCGGCCGAACGACTGGACCTCGACTGAGGATGTCGAGCGCGTGGCGGAATCGGCCGCGGTGGCGCAACCGATCAGCGGGGAGCTGGCCAGGGCGAGCAAGGCTGCTCGGGCGAACAGCGACGGGGTGCGACGTGGAGCGCAACGCGGAGGACGCACGCGATCGCTGACGGTGAGAAGGCTCCGGACGAGCGAGTATGTCTGCTGCACTGCTACGAATGACCTCGTTGATGTGCGGGCGCGGCGAACATATCGCGTGGCTGGAGGCCTGGCTAGGTCCGCCTTCGATGCCGGCAACGGAGCGTGATCGCTCATCGGCCGGCGGGTCGCTTAGAGCTTTCTCATAGACTTTCGTCTTGTGCGCTGGCACGATCAGCAATAACATCGCTGTCTGGCGCGCTTGATTGGTGTAGCAGGCCCGACACTAGCAAGGATCCCACGATGATGGGACCAACTCGGCAATTTGCCCTCGCGTGGACCGCCCTATTCGCGCTATCAGTCGGTGCGAGCGCGCAGACCGTGCACGGCAAAATCGTCGACGCCGCGGGCCACCCGGTATTCGGCGTTGTCGTCATCCTCGTCGACAGCACCTCGCGCGTGGCAGCACGCTCGCTCAGCTCAGAGTCGGGTGACTATCGTCTCAGCGCGTCGCGCGCCGGGGCGTATCGAGTCCGCACGCTGCGCATCGGCTTTCGGCCGGTCGTATCGGAAGTAGTCATCCTCGAGGCCGGAGCCGACGTGGCGCGATCCATCGCGCTCACGAGTCTCCCGATCGGTCTCGACACCGTCCGCGTCACTGACCAGAACGTGTGCCGGAACTTCGCCGACTCCGCCGCCGCGACCTACGCCGTGTGGGAACAGATCCGCACCGCGCTCATCGCCGCCGAGCTCACCGCCGCGTCACGCACCATTCTCGCGACGACCGTCACCTACGATCGCGCGATGGACCCGAGCGGGGGAAGGAATGCCCGCATCATCGACCAGAGCTCGCGGGTGTCGACCGAGTATGTCACGCGCGCGTGGCGCACGCTTCCGCCGGACAGCCTCCGCCGAGTTGGGTACGTCGTCACCGGACGCGATGCATCGGTCACGTATTACGCGCCGGGAATCGAAATGCTCCTGTCGCCCCTCTTTGTTTCCGACCACTGCTTCCGCCTTGTGACCGATAAGAAGCGGCGAGCATTCCTCGGCATCGCATTCGAGCCGACACCGGAGCGGAAGAAGGCAGTCGCGGAGGTACGCGGGACAATGTGGATCGATCGCGCGTCGTCGGAGCTGCGCGAGCTCGAGTTTGAATACGTCAATGTTTCTCCGGAACAGGAAGACCGGGCTGGCGGCGACGTGTCGTTCGCGCGCATGCGCGATGGCACGTGGGCTGTGGCGCGCTGGGAGATTCGCATGCCGGTGATCGACCAGGTCATTCTCCCCGGCCAGACACCGCAACCGCGAGTCGTTCAGATCCAGACGACGGGCGGACAACTCGCGTTCGCGCGGCGCGGCACCGACACGCTATGGTCCGGTCCACGATTCCCGCTGCGTGGCACTGCGGTGGATTCGGCTTCAGGCTCGCCGGTGCGCGGCGCGCGCATCGTGCTCACCGGCACAGCGCGCGACGCAACAACCGACGAGCGAGGACGCTTCACCATCGACAGCGTGTTCGCGGGTAACTACACGCTCGACGTGCACACCGCGTCGCTCGACTCGATGAACGCAGCTCATCGCGTGCAGGTTACGCTCGTTGATTCGACGACGCCGCTCGAGCTCAAGGTGCCGACGGGCACGGCGCTTGCCGCCCTGGTGTGCGGTGGTCGAGTCCCGGCGAGCGGCGGGATCATCGTCGGCACGCTCCGGCTTCGCGACACGCCGTCAACGGCGGCGCTTCGCGGCGGCAAGGTGGTGGCCGAATGGAACGCCGAGCCGCTGGATGCAGCCTCGTCACGCGTGCGAAGAC
>DATCXH010000589.1:0-5526 GCA_036565925.1 Vicinamibacterales bacterium | reverse complement strand
CGATGGGCACCGACACGTCGCTCGCGGTCCTCTCGGACAAGCCGCGGTTGCTGTACGAGTACTTCAAGCAGCTCTTTGCGCAGGTGACGAACCCGCCGCTCGACGCGATCCGCGAGGAGTTGGTGACCGACATGGGCTCGACGATTGGTCCGGAGCGCAATCTGCTCCAGGCCGAGCCCGAGTCGTGCCGTCAGATCAAGATCAAGTACCCGATTATCCACAACGAGCACGTGGCGAAACTGCGTCACTTGCCGCCGAACATTCCGTTCCGTTCGACGACGTTGTCGATGCTGTTCGATCCGGAGAACGACGGTCCCGCGCTCGAGAAGGCGATGGACGATCTGTGCCGCCGGGCGAGCGAAGCGGTGGCGGCCGGGTTCGACATCCTGATCCTGTCGGATCGCGGCGTCAATCCGAAGCTGGCGCCGATTCCGAGTCTGCTGGCGACGGCGGGCGTGCACCATCATCTGGTTCGCGAAGGCACGCGTACACGGTGCGCGCTGGTCGTGGAGTCGGGCGACGCGCGCGAAGTCCATCACGTCTCGCTGCTGCTTGGCTATGGCGCCGGCGTCGTGAACCCCTACGTGGCGTTCGAGACGATCGACGACATGATCCGTAACGGGATGCTGCAGCGCATCGACCGGCAGAAGGCCATCGACAACTACATCAAAGCACTCAACAAAGGCGTGCTGAAGGTGATGTCGAAGATGGGAATTTCGACGCTGCAAAGCTATTGCGGCGCACAAATCTTCGAAGCGATTGGCTTGAGCCAGACGTTCATCGACAAGTACTTCACGCACACGACCTCGCGGATCGGCGGCGTCGGCATCGATGTCGTCGCCGAGGAAGTGGCCATCCGTCACGCGCGTGCGTTCGGACGCCAGCCGGTGCGGCCGCAGGAACTCGAGCCGGGCGGTGAGTATCAGTGGCGCCGCGACGGCGAGTATCACCTGTTCAATCCGGAGACGGTGTTCAAGCTGCAACATGCGACGCGCACCGGGCAGTACACGATCTTCAAGGAGTACACCCGCGCCGTTGACGTGCAGAACCAGCATCGTGCGACGCTGCGCGGCCTGTTCCGCTTCAAGCCGGCGGGGAAGAAGATCCCGCTCGAGGAGGTCGAGCCCGTGGAGGCGATCGTCAAGCGCTTCGCCACCGGCGCGATGTCGTACGGCTCGATCAGCCAGGAAGCGCACGAGACTCTCGCGATCGCCATGAACCGCCTGGGCGGCAAATCGAACACCGGCGAAGGCGGCGAGGATCCGGAGCGCTACATTCCGCTCGCCAATGGCGACTCGAAGCGCAGCGCGATCAAGCAGGTCGCCTCAGGGCGATTCGGTGTGACCAGCGAGTATCTGGTCAGCGCCGACGAACTGCAGATCAAGATGGCGCAGGGGGCCAAGCCGGGTGAGGGCGGTCAGCTGCCCGGGCACAAGGTATATCCCTGGATCGCGAAGACGCGCTTCTCGACGCCTGGTGTCGGCCTGATTTCGCCGCCGCCGCATCACGACATCTACTCGATTGAAGACCTGGCGCAGCTGATCTTCGACTTGAAGAATTCGAACCCGCGGGCACGGATCTCGGTGAAGCTGGTCGCCGAAGGCGGCGTTGGTACAGTTGCCGCTGGTGTTGCGAAGGCCCATTCGGACGTCGTGCTGATATCGGGCCACGACGGCGGCACAGGTGCGTCGCCGCTGACGAGCCTCAAGCACGCCGGCCTTCCCTGGGAGCTCGGGCTGGCCGAGACGCAGCAGGTGCTCGTCCTCAACAAGCTGCGCGATCGCATCATCGTCCAGACCGACGGTCAGATGAAGACCGGCCGCGACGTCGTGATCGCCGCGCTGCTCGGCGCCGAGGAGTACGGCTTTGCCACGGCACCGCTCGTCGTGATGGGGTGCATCATGATGCGCGTGTGCCATCTCAACACGTGCCCGGTCGGTATCGCGACACAGGATCCGGAGCTGCGTAAGAAGTTCACCGGCACACCGGAGATGGTCGAGAACTTTTTCCGCTTCGTCGCGGAGGAAGTGCGCGAGCTGATGTCAGAGCTCGGCTTCCGTACGATCGACGAGATGATCGGCCGCGCCGATTGTCTCGATGTGGATCGTGCTGTCGATCATTGGAAAGCCAAGGGCCTCGATCTGACGCCGCTCCTGCACCAGCCGGAGCTGCCTCCATCGGTGGCGCGGCGCAAAGTTCGGGAGCAGGATCACGAGCTCGACGTCACGCTCGATAACGATCTGATTCGCGTGGCGATGCCGGCGCTCGAGCGCCGGGAACCTGTCGAGTTCAACGCGTTCATTCGCAACGCCGATCGTACCGTCGGGACGATGCTCGGATCCGAGGTGACGCGGCGTCACGGTGGGCATGGCTTGCCCGACGACACGATCCGCATCAACTTCACCGGATCTGCCGGCCAGAGCTTCGGCGCGTTCGTGCCGCGCGGCATGACGATGACGCTCGTCGGCGACGCGAATGATGGCTTTGGCAAAGGACTCTCCGGCGGCAAGCTGATCGCCTATCCGCCGCGGCTATCGACGTTCAAGTCGCAAGACAACATCATCATTGGCAACGTGGCGTTCTACGGCGCGACCAGTGGTGAAGGGTTCGTTCGCGGCGTCGCCGGTGAGCGCTTCTGCGTCCGTAACAGCGGCGCGACCGTCGTCGTCGAGGGTGTCGGCGACCACGGCTGCGAGTACATGACCGGCGGGCGGGTGGTCGTGATCGGAAGGACCGGACGGAACTTTGCTGCCGGAATGAGCGGTGGTATCGCGTATGTGCTCGACACCGACGGCAGCTTCCCGCGCCGGTGCAATCGCGACATGGTTGATCTGGAACTCCTCACCGACGAGGACCTCGAGTTCATTCGCGTCGCGATCATGAAGCACGTCACCTACACGCGCAGTCACTACGCTGAAGGGCTGCTCGCCGATACGCGCATGCTGCGCAGCATTGTCAAAGTGATGCCGCGCGAGTACAAACGCGCGCTGGCCGAACAGGCCAAGCACGCCAAGGAATCGGCGGAAAGAACAGTCGTCACCACCGTCGACGTCACGGACGCCGGGGCGAAGGTCGCCGTTGAGGACCTAGGGACGACCGTTCATGGGTAAGCCGACCGGGTTCATCGAAGTTCATCGCAAAAAGCATCCGACACGCCCGGTCGCCGAGCGGTTGAAGGATTGGCGCGAGGTCTATCTGCCCTACGCGGACGGCGTGCTCGAGGCGCAGGGCGGCCGCTGCATGGACTGTGGCATTCCGTTCTGTCATCAGGGCTGCCCGCTGGGCAACCTGATACCCGACTGGAACGATCTGGTCTATCGGGATCGCTGGGAGGCCGCGATCGACCGGCTGCACGCGACGAACAACTTTCCGGAGTTCACCGGCAAGCTCTGTCCGGCGCCGTGTGAAGGTTCGTGCGTGCTGGGCATTAACGACGATCCGGTCACCATCAAATCAGTCGAGGCGGCGATCATCGATCGCGCCTGGGACGAAGGCTGGGTCACACCTCGTCCGCCGACCACCCGCACGTGGAAGAAGATCGCCATCATCGGCTCGGGCCCCGCGGGTCTGGCGGCCGCCGATCAATTGAATCGCGCAGGGCACTCGGTCACCGTGTTCGAGAAGTCGGATCGCATTGGCGGTCTGCTTCGCTACGGGATCCCCGAGTTCAAGATGGAGAAGCGTCACCTCGATCGTCGGCTTGCGGTGATGGAGGTCGAGGGCGTGGTGTTCCGCGCCGGCATCAACGTCGGCTCCGACGTACCTGCGCATCGAATACGTGAGGACTACGATGCGGTGTTGCTGGCCGGCGGCGCCGGGCAGCCCCGCGATCTTCCGGTGCCAGGCCGCGATCTGAAGGGCATCCATTACGCCATGGACTACCTCACCCTTCAGAACAAGCGATGTGAGGGTGATCAGATCCCTGACAGTGCGTTCATCACCGCGCACGGCAAGCACGTGATCATCATCGGTGGCGGTGACACGGGCGCGGACTGCCTCGGCACCGCGCATCGTCAGGGCGCGCTGTCAGTCCATCAGCTCGAGCTGCTCCCGCGACCGCCAATCGAGCGCGCGGCTGACAATCCGTGGCCGCAATGGCCACAGGTCTTCCGTGTCTCGACCGCGCATGAAGAAGGCGGCGAGCGTCTGTACGCGGTCTCGACGGAGCGCTTCTCCGGTGATGCCTCGGGTAACGTGAAAGCGCTTCACGCGGTGAAGGTCGAGATGAAGAAAGACCCCTCGACGACGCCCGGGGCAGGCGGCCGCATGGTGTTCGAACGTGTCGCCGGTAGTGAGTTCGAGATCCCGGCCGATCTGGTTCTGCTCGCCATGGGCTTCACCGGTCCTGAGAAGAGTGCGCTGCTCACCGATCTCGGCGTGGCGCTGAGCGAACGCGGGAACGTTGGGCGCGATGCGCGGTGGATGACCAACGTGCCTGGCGTATTCGCCGCAGGTGACATGCAGCGTGGTCAGTCGCTCATCGTGTGGGCCATTGCCGACGGCCGCAGTGCGGCACGGGCCATCGACGAATACCTGATGGGCGAGTCGCAGCTACCTGCACCGCTCGCGTAGGATAGGCACGTCCGAGAGGACGTGCCCACGTCGTTCAAATCAGTCGAAGCGCTCTACAGCTCGTCCATTCGCTCGCGCTCCTGAGCATCACCGCGCAGGTTCATAAAGTTCAATCAACTGGCGCGCTTTTCGTGATCGGCCGAAACACGAAGAGTGCCTGTACTCTTCGCCACCGCGCTCTGCCTCAACGCGCTGCTGATCTTCTGGGTTCAGCCGTTGTTCGCGAAGATGGTGCTGCCGCTGCTCGGCGGATCGCCGTCAGTGTGGACGACCTGCATGCTGTTCTTCCAGGCAGCACTGTTGGCAGGTTACGCCTACGGTCACGCCGGCATCCGCGTGCTCGGACTTCGGCGCCACGCGATGCTCCATGGGGTGCTGGTCTGGATTCCGCTGTTGCTCCTGCCGATCGTCGTCAACAGAGAGACGGCGGCGGCAACCGATCAGCCGATCGTGTGGCTGCTGCAGACCATGGGCGTGAGTGTCGGGTTGCCTTTCGTCGTGTTGGCGTCCACCGCTCCGCTGCTTCAGCGATGGTACTCGTCGCTCGATACGCGCTCGGCTGATCCCTACTGGCTGTATTCGGCGAGCAACGTAGGCAGCTTCGCGGCGCTGCTCGCGTTCCCGATCTTGCTCGAGCCCACCATTCCACTCGGACGGCAAACTGCAATCTGGAAAGTCGGCTATGCGGTCGTCGCCGCACTGCTGACCGGCTGCGCCATCAGCGTACTGCGCCGGTCCTCCTCAGCATCGGATCTCGCACACGCGGACGAGACGCGTGACGGTGAAACGATTACCGCGAGCACACGGATGCGGTGGCTCGCGTTGTCATTCGCCCCTTCGACACTGATGCTCGGTGTCACGACGTACCTCTCGACGGATGTCGCACCGGTGCCGCTGCTCTGGGTGTTGCCGCTGTCGTGCTACCTGCTGACGTTCATCGTCGCGTTCGGGTGG
>DATCXH010000809.1:0-7427 GCA_036565925.1 Vicinamibacterales bacterium | reverse complement strand
GCTGCCGCCGCTCAAGACGATCTGGGGACTCTCCGGTTCGCACGTGATCATGGCCGGCCTCATGTCGACCGGACAGTTCGCTGTGGGCAGCATTGTCGCGCTGCTCGTACTGGGACCCGTGTTCGGCTTCACCGACAAGTCCGGCGCACTGATCGAGCTGTCGTTCGCGGGTGGACACGGGACGCTCGCGGGTCTGACACCTGTCCTCGTCGCGTATGGCGCTGAGGATCTGCTCGAAGTAGGTCTCGGCCTGGCAACGATCGGGATGGTGACCGGCATCGTCATCGGCACGATGCTGGTCAACTATGCGGTGAACTCACCGAACATCTCCGTCGCTCGCCACGATCGCACCTCGGACAAAGAGGACCTGGACATCGATCATCATCAGCACAAGCCCGACGATGTGCCGATGGACGAATGGAACGGCATGACACAGGTGACCGCGGCGACCGTGATGATCGGCGTGTCGATCGTCGCGGGCATCGTGCTGCACGACATCTTCCGCCGCGTCTTTCTCATGATGGGATCGGACTTCTTCGAGAAGTTTCCTCTCTTTCCCTTCACGATCGTTGGCGGCGTCCTCGTGCAGCTGTTGGCCGTGCGCTACAAGTTCGAGTGGGCGGTCAACCGGCGCGCCGTCGAGGGACTGGGCGGTCTCTCGGTCGATGGCATCGTGATCTGTGCGATTGGCACGTTGTCACTCGGTGCGCTGAGCGCGAACCTGGGTCCGCTGGTGATCCTCGCGGTCGCCTCTGTCGCGTGGAGCGTCTTCGTGGCGATGGTGATCGGACGGCGCGTGTTTCCGAGGAACTGGTTCGAGCACTCGCTGGCGGAGTTCGGTGAGTCACAAGGCAACGTCGCCACCGGATTCGTAATGGTCGACATGGTTGACCCAGCCAGGCAGACAGATGTCGTGAGCGCGTACAGTTACCGCCAACTGGTCACGCGGCCCCTCATGGGCGGCGGCTTCCTCAGTGCGATGGCCGTACCGCTCATCGCCAACATCGGATTGCCGGCGTTCACGATCGGCGCGGTGGCGCTGTCGATCGCAATGACGGTGTGGGGAATCCGGCACGCACGCGTCAGTGGGGTGTCAGGCTCCGGGTTCGCAACAATCCCTCGACACGCTCGCGGCTGACGCCCCCTTCAGGCGGCAATGTGTTACTCCCATCCGCCGTTGCGCTTTTCCACCGGCAGGATGCGCATGAACGCTTCGACGGCGTGAATCTGACCGTCGTACACCTTGAACATCTCCCACACCGTCAGCTGGTCGCCGCCGCGCTCGCGCACCCCCCACGCCATGCGTAGCCAGACGATGCCCATGCGCTCATCGACAGCGATGAGGCGAGTTTGTGGCTCACCGAGCCGCTGGAAGATCGCAAGCGACTGCGTGGAGATGTTCTGGCAGCCGGGGGCGAACTTGCAGTCCGGTCCGGCCATCAGCTGGCCGTTCTCGAAGCGATAGGCATCTGGTGCGAAGGGTGCGTTCACCGCGGCGAAGGTCTTCGCGGCCGCGAGCCCTTCCGGGTACTTCAGCGCCGCTTTGGTCACTGTGTCACGGTTGGCGAGCTGTGCGGGGCGAGGGGCGTAATTCATGACCGCACTCGGCGCGCTCAGGCCATCGATGTTGAAGATGAGACCTTCAGCACGACTGCGTGTAGCGACCAGTTCGATCTCGGTGAGTTTGTCGGCGACGACCTTCAGCCGTACCACGAGCAGCACGGGCGCGCCGGTCTCCTCAACCACGACGTGGGCACCCGCCACACCTGCGCGCTCGTCGATGACGTCCTGACGGAAGCCGCGCAGTCGCGTCACCGTGCCGACGAGGCCGACCTTGGCGAGCGGCTTCTCAACGGCATCTTCGGTGACGCGCACCGTGTCGGCGACCGGCAACCCGCTCACGTCATGCTTCATGAATGCATAGAGCAGCTGCGTGACCTTCCCGCGCAGACATTCGCGGTCGCAGGCAGAGGCGGGCTGAGCATTAGCGGTCGCAGTGCACACGCAACCGACCATGAGCAGTATGACAATCGTCCGTTTCATGCGGCAGACGATAGCATGGGAGGTGGTGGGTGGTTGTGCTACCAGCTACCGCCTACCGATTACCAGCTATAGGATCAGAGACATGGCCCGCGTGCTCGTCCTCGCCATCCTCGCCTGTGTCGCTCCGGTCGCGATCTCAGGTCAGACACTTGTGGTGCTCCACATCCGAGGCAGCCTGACCGACGCCAATGGACAGCTGCGACCGCTCGCTCGGCACGCGCTCCTCATCAGCGACGAGCCGCAGACCCAGGAGACGCGGCGCATCGTGACCAGCATCGACGGCACTGCCGACGTGAGACTGCGTCCAGGACACTACGTCGTTGAATCAGATCAGCCCATTGCGCTTCAGGGCAAGGCCTATCGCTGGAGGCAGTCGGTGGACGTCGTCGCCGGCCAGGACCCGTCCCTCGAGCTGACGGTCGCCAACGCCGTGACGGATGCGGTGGCCCCAGGAACGACGAATGGAGACGCGCCGCTCGCAACCGATACGTCGCTGCTGCTGCGGCAATGGCTTGATAGTGTCGTCGAGCTGTGGACGCCGACCGCGCACGGGTCAGGATTCCTGGTGGACGCTGGCGGCCTCATCGCGACGAGCCAGAGGCTCATTGGCGACGCCACGTCGGTCGAAGTGCAGCTCTCGCGCTCGGTCAAAGTCGCCGGGACCGTCCTCGAAACTGATTCTCAGCGCGACATGGCGGTCGTTGGGATCGATCCGTCGGTCATGTCGTCCATCAAAGCTGTGCCGCTTGGATGCCCGAACGGCAGCGCAGCACCCGTCAAGCGCGAACAGGAGATCTTCACGCTTGCCGCGCCGCTTCGTCAGAACAAAGGCTGGACGCCTGGAATCGTGACTCGCACCGACGCGCGTGCGGTCATAGCCGACCTCTCGCTTGCCACGGGTGGATTGGGCGGACCCGTGTTCACCGCTGCTGGCGACATCGTGGGAATCACCACTCTCCCCGGCCCTCGCGACGAACCGATCCGGGGCGTGACGCGCGTCGCCCGAATCGACGGCGCGTGCGAGCTCGTCGCGGCCGCGGCGAAGAAGGCGAAAGAGGTTCCCGCGCCCAGCGCGGCGCACCTTCCCGTGGAGCCGACCGAGCCTGCTCCGGTCGAGACGTTCCAGGAGGCCATCAAGCGCCGTGCAGGCAATCTGAAGCCGTATCCGATCGCCGCATCTGATTTCGACATCGGCTTCATCACACCGGTGCTCAACTACGCCGCACAGTCGCAGCCGAATCAGACATTCAGCAACTGGTCCGACTACGTTGCCGACATTCCCCCGGTCTTGTTCGTCCGCGTGACACCGAAGATGACGGAAAGCTTCCTGGCCAAGATGGCGCGCGGCGCGGCGATGACCCAAGGAATGGCGGTGCCCGCGATCAAGCGGTTGGGGTCAGGCTTCGCCCGGCTGCAAGCCTTCTGCGATCGCACGGAAGTAATGCCGATTCACCCATTCAAACTCGAACTGCGCGTCTCCGAGACAGAGGCCATTTACGAAGGTTTGTACGCCTTCGATCCGGCGGCACTCGGTCCTCAATGCAGTGCCGTGAGCCTCGTGCTGTATTCCGAGAAGGAGCCCGCGAAGGGCGATGCGCGAGTCGTCGACCCCGCAACGCTTCAGCAGATCCGGCGCGACTTCGAACTCGGCGCAAAGCGCTAGATTTTACGGGAACGAGCGTCTCGCTCACCGGTCGTGTAATTCACTCTCGCGGCCGGAACGAATTTCCATCCAGTGAGCGGCGACGTCGAGAAGGTGCGTGTCAGCCACTGGCGCGGTCGTCTCTTCGCCTCGCCGCTGCGCCTCGAGCAACTGCTGCTGTGATTCCAGCTCACGCGCCAGCGGCTCGTAGATCTCGCGATCACCGGTGGCGTCGGGATAATCCCAGAGCCCGTTGTAGCAATGCCGATCGTCATCCCACCCCGGGTGATTGACGATCGGATACAAACAGAGGCCCTCCATCGGTACGCCTTCCCGAATCGCCCGTCTCACCTCGTAGCCGATATAACGCAGCCACGCCGGACGTGCCTGATCTTCGATGCCAGTCTCGGCGATGAAGAGTGGACGCCGATAACGCTCGTAGACCTCCTGCAACATCTGCCAGACCGGGCGGTATCTTGGGTGCGACGGTTCGATCATCGATCCGTGACCGCCCGGATAGATCCATTGGTTGTGGACGTAATAGTTCACGCCGATCACATCGAGATACGCCTCGCGGCCGCCCATCTCCGGACGGCTTCGACCGGCGAGAATATCCAGCGCCGCATACTGCGCCTGTCGGTGTCCCTCGGCCGCCGCCGCTTCCTCTGGGCGTTTCAAATGAGGAACGACGTTGATCATGGGCTCCGTATGGACGATGCGAATCGACGGGTTGACCGCCTGCATCGACTGGATGGCGGCAATCGCCGCACGCAGCAACTGCCACTTCAGATCGTCGCCCCGCCGCGTCGCAAACGGATTGAAAATGCCGATCTCTCCACCGGCCCAGGCGAAGAACGAGATTTCGTTGACCGGAACAACCCACGGCGCCCCGTCGGTTTCGCGAGTCGCTACTTCCGCGAACGCCGCCGCGAAGTCGGCAAACCGTGACACGAACGCCTCGCTGAAGATATCGAGGTCGTCGGGCCAGCCGTAGTGAAGCACATCCCAGATGACCTGCACGTCCGCCTCGCGCGCCGCCTCCAGCATGGGCAGCACGCTCGAGAAGTCGTACTTGCGCGGCGATTGCTCGATGAGATGCCAGCGAATGCCGTCGCGAATGGTACGCATGCCGACCTGAGCCAAACGACGATAGTCGGCGAGCGCGAAGCGATCGTGGCCGGTTGCGGCGATGACGTCGAGACGCCGGCCGGTACGAAGCCGGTGGGTGGAGCACTCGAATCCACCCTGGAAGAAGCTCCGGAATGGAGTCATGCCGCGGTGACGGCGACGTCGCGACGCGAAACGCCAACGAGCTTGGCGTAGAACGTGAGCGCCTGCGCCACGACCTGGTCCATGTTGTAGTACTTGTAGGTCCCGAGCCGGCCGAGGAAATGGACGCCGGAGGTCGCCTCGGCCAATTCCTGATACTTCCGATACAACGCCGCATTCTGCGGCTGCGGCACCGGGTAGTACGGATCGCCCTCTCCCTTCGCGAACTCATAAACCAGCGTCGTCTTGGGATGCTCCTGGCCCGTCAAGTACTTGAACTCGGTCACGCGGGTGTAGGCGTTCTCGTTCGGATAGTTGATGACGGGGCCCTGCTGCGCGACCGGTGTATTCACGGTCTCGAACTTGAAGTCGAGCGATCGGTATGGCAGCCTGCCGAAGCGATAGTCGAAGAACTCGTCCACCGGCCCGGTGAAGATCACCTCGCTGTGAGGAATCGCCCGCTTCACCTCACGATAGTCGGCGTTCAGCAGAATCTTGATGTTGGGGTGTGAGAGCATTCGCTCGAACATCCGCGTGTATCCCCGCAACGGCATCACCTGATAGGTGTCAGTGAAGTAGCGGTCGTCGCGATTCGTGCGCACTGGCACGCGTGACGTGACGCTTGCGTCGAGCTCCGAGGGGTCGAGTCCCCACTGCTTGCGCGTGTAGTTCCTAAAGAACTTCTCGTACAGCTCCCGGCCGACCTTGCTGACGATGACGTCCTCAGAGGTGCGCACATGTGCCACTGGCTCGGCCACCGACGTGAAGAACTTCTCGAGCTCGAACGAGGTGTAGTTCGTCCCGTACATCCGATTCACGGTGTCGAGGTTGATCGGAATCGGCAGCAACTGGCCGTCGACGCACGCGAGCACGCGATGCTGGTACGGACGCCACTCGGTGAATTGCGACAGGTACTCGTAGACGTCGCGCGAGTTGGTGTGGAAGATGTGCGGCCCGTACTTGTGTACGAGGATCCCGGCCTCATCGTAGTGGTCGTAGGCATTGCCGCCGATGTGCGGACGTTTGTCGCAGATCAGTACGGTCTTTCCGGCATGTGCAGCGAGCCGCTCAGCGATCGTCGCGCCCGCAAAGCCGGCGCCGACCACCAGATAATCGAACATACGAAGTCTCCCGGGAATTGGCGGTCAGACCGCAGTCGCGTCCTCGGCAGCGGCAGGGCCACTGTCGGTGCGGCGCAGCACCTCGTCCAACTGCGCGCGGATCCGCGTCCACGTGCCGTCCCATGACGTTTGTCGTAGAAACGCGTCCGCCTGTGTGATGCGCTTGCCTGGGTCCTCGCTCATCGCCGCCATGCACGCCTGCACGAATGCCTGCGGATCGTCAGCAATGCGCACAAGCCCCTGCTTCCCGTACGGCCTCACCACGTCGCGAATCGACGTTGAGACGACGGCTCTGCCGGCGGCGAGATACTCCGGCGTTTTTGTGGGGCTGATGAACCGGGTGGCCTCGTTGCGGGCAAACGGCAGCAGCGCCACGTCCCATCCCGCGATGTACTGCGGAAGTTCGTCGTAGCGTTTCGACCCGAGGTAGTGGATATTGGCGCGTTGCGGCAATGACTCGGGCTCGATCTTCACCACCGGGCCGAGCATCACGAGGTGCCAATCGGGGCGTGCGGCAGCCACCGCGTCCAGCAGCGGAAGGTCCATGCGCTCGTCAATCACGCCGAAGAATCCAAGGCGAGGGCGTGGGAGCTCCGCCTGGTCCGCCGGTTCTTTCGTGATGCGGCGCGCCTGCGCGAAATGGGCGACGTCTACACTGCTCGGAAACGGATGAATGTTCGAGTGCAGGTGTCGCTTCGCTTCGAACAGCGACTGACCGCCGGTCAAGACCAGCGACGCACGACGCATCAGCTCGGCCTCGCGCGCTTTGAGGATCGCCGGCGCATCCTTGAACGCGGAGAGTTCATCCATGCAGTCGTAGACCACCGCGGCCGGCGACAGGCGATCCGTGAACGGAAGCGCCATAGGTGTGTAGTACCAGAGCACGTACGATGACATGCGCTCCGCTTCAATGAGCTGCTCGAGCAGACGACGCTGCGCGACGATCGCGTCCTCCGGGGAGATCCCGTGCGGCAGCTGCGGAACGACCACGCGCACCGCGTCGGACTGCTCGATGAGCAGCTGTGGCGTGACTCCGGGCTGAAATAGCGGTTCTTCAACAAAAAACACCCGCCGATCGCGAGCGCAGCGCGTCATCAGATGCTGCGGGCGTTGAAAGACGAAGTTCCAGCGGAGATGCGAAAGACAAATGAGATCGGGCTTGGGGGCAGGATGGGTCACCGGATGCATGCCCCCGCTGCTTCAAAAACTGTGCCCCGAATCAGGTGTTTACCCGGGTGGGACGAGCACCATGGGTTCGCGCGCAGTCTGCCTGTGATACTCGGTGCTGATCTGCGTGGCCGCGCTTCGCCCGCGTCCCGCTCGGGCAAGCGCGACGATCGATCCGCCGAAGC
>DATCXH010000802.1:0-2020 GCA_036565925.1 Vicinamibacterales bacterium | reverse complement strand
GCGCCGATGGCTTGAGCGTGACCGAGCCGCGGGACAAGCCGGCGATAAACGATCGCGAAGATGGTTCCCTTCGCCTTCACGGCGGCGTTGGCGGCCTGATTGAGGACGCGTCGCATCTGCCGGTTGCCCTTCGGGCAGCGGTGACTGTAGTTCTTGCCCGCGCTCTCCTCGGTGCCGGGGCATGCGCCCATCCAGGAGGCGAGGTGCTTGGGTGAGGGAAACGGTGCGGCCGTGGCACCGACCTCTGCAATGATCTGCTGAGCGGAGTCAACGCCCAAGCCCGGGACCTCGGCGAGTCGATGGACCGCGTCGTGATGGTGACCGAGGAGCTCCGCCATCTGTTGATCGAGTTGGGCAAGGTGGTCTTCGATCATGCGCAGTTCTTCCAGCGTGAGCTTCACCAGTCGCCGATACACCGGGTGGAGATCGGCGCACGCGCCACAGGCATTGCGCAATTGATCGGGCGTCGCCCGCAAGCGCGAGTCCGCGAGCGCCGCCAGGGCGGTGGGATCCGTTTCGCCGTCCGCTAAGGCTTGCAGCATGCGGCGTGCGCTGGTGCCCAGCAGATCGGACACCACGCTGGAGACCTTGATGTGGGCTTCCTCGAGGAGCGATTCCAGCCGGTTGTGGAGTTGAACGCGGCTGCGCGTGATCTGGTACTTGCGGCGCATTACGGTCCGCCAGAGCCGCTGCTCGGCGTCGGGCACGAAGCTCAGGGTGAGCTCCTGCGCGACCAGGCGTTTCACCAGACGTTCGGCGTCCGGAAAGTCCCTCTTGCGGCCGAGGGCCCCGCGATTCGACTGCGCTTGTGCAAGATGCAATGTCCCCGAGAGTGGGCTCGCGCCGTCGTGGGTCCGGCGCTGCCGTCGCCAGTGCAGTTCCAGCGCTTCCCAGACGGGTCGCCAATACTGCGCGGTCGATTCCATCACGACTTCGTCGACCTGGCGCTCGACGAGCCAGCCCGCGAGCGCGCGCAGTTCGGCAGGGCTGGTCCCGACCTTGTGGCGTTCAAACTGGAAGTCGCCTTCGCCCTCGACGTCGGCCACCACCACGGCCAACATCTTCTTGTGCACGTCAATTCCCGCGATCTTGTACGCCATCGGCCTCTCCTGCGGGAGCGGAGAGCGTGCCTCGTCGCATCAGTCAGGGTCGCAGGCTGTCGTCGGTCGCCAGGACGCAACGACGCCCAATTATTCGGTCAATCACGCACGCTCCGGATCACACAGTTGCTCGGCCTCGATTGCTCCATGGTTCATCTCGATCTCGCCGCTCCCGGCACCGCATTCTGTCCAATCCCAACGATTTTCATTTCTTTTCGTGGGCCTCGCGGCCCAGCCCCACCCAGTTGCGGAAATCGTCCCGAACTCCCAGCCAACTCCCGCGCGATCGTCGCCGTTTTCCTCAGGAAATCCGCACGAGAGTGGCGCAGCCGAGTGTCACGGTCAAATCCCAGACTCTCGCGCACGCCAAGACGTTCTCTGACTTCAACTTCCGTTCGTCGAGTTCGGCCACGTCTTCAGATAGCTTCCAAGTTCAGACCGGCTTCTGATGGCAGCGTTTCGGCTGACTCCGTCCGCTGAGCAGCACATCGTCGACATCGTCGAGTTCATTGCCACTGACAACGAGGATGCTGCCGTTCGCGTTCGTCACGCGTTGTACTCGTCCTTCGATCTGCTGGCGTCGCGGCAGGCGTTGGCTACGCGCGTGACGATCTGACCGACCGTCCTCTGAAGTTCTGGAGCGTCTATTCCTATTTGGTCGTGTACGAGCGTGCCGCTGATCCGTTGACCATCGTCGCGGTGCTGCACGGCGCACGCGACGTTGCCCAGATCCTCAAGGAGATCGGCTGAAGACGGGTCGCGATCGCCGGAGCACCGCGTCGCCAACGTCGACCTCGCGTTTGCCTCCGGCAGACGCGTCGAAGCCCTCTCGATGCAGGGGATGGGCCGCGTCGTGCGCCTGGTTGTGACGGATCGCGCCGCGCATGCGTCACCTACATGGCGCGAGTGTTGAGGCAGAC
>DATCXH010000792.1:0-3427 GCA_036565925.1 Vicinamibacterales bacterium | reverse complement strand
TCGCATCCGCGTCGGCATCCTTGCCTGACACGAGCAACGCGTTGACTCGGTCCTCCACCGACAGGTCCTGCTGCAGTCGCGATAAAGGTACGAACACGGCACGCACCTCGCCCTGCTGCGGATCGAGCGCAAACTCACCGAGGTTGGCCGCCGGGATCACGCGGCGCACCGTGAGTCGAAGCGTGCGGCCGACTTCGTTGCGACGACCGTGCAACGACTCGAGCGGGATGTCCGTTGGACGCTGCACTCTTACCAGGATCACGCTGTCCGCGGCCGCGCCGATCTGCGTGGCCAGCGCCGGGCTCACATACGCGTCGCGACTGGAAGGACCACTCACCCCCTCGACGCCGTGAAAGCGCCAGAACCGATCGTCCACACCATAGACGCGCACCTGGCCAGCCTTACGACCGCTCTGCTGCACGCTGACCACGGCATTCGCGACGACGAGCGGCGTCACACCGACGATGCGGTCCGATACCCCGGGCTGCTTCTGCACATCGGCCGCGAGCTGTTCTCGAAAGAATCCGGATGAGATGACCACGTAGTCGGTCTTGCCCAGTCGTCCGACGACGAGATCACGCAGGCTGCCGCGTACAGAATCACCGACCAGCAGTGCGCCGGAAAGAACTGCGACCGCCGTCGCCACGCCGATCACCACGGCGAGATGTGTGCGCCAGTAGTACGTCAGCCCCTTGAGCAGCAGACTCGGCATCTCGTTACGCACCTGCCTGGTAGCCGGCCCGCGACTTCACCGTGACGCGCCGGCCCTTCACGCGCACCTCGAGCCGATGCCAGCCGCTATTCGGCACACCGGTCGGCGAATAGCTGATCAAATAACGCTGTCTGAACTCGTCAAGGATCTTCAGGAAGGTCGCGGACAGTTGTTCAGTCGACGCGATCTTCAGCGTGGCTCCGCCGGTCACCTCTGTAAGATCCTCGAGGAACTTCGCATCTGCGAGCCCGCGCGACGACACGCCATACACAACGACGTCGCTCCGCTTTGCGGAATCCAGCACGCTCTCAGGCGTCAGCCAGCTCGCCGTATCGAGACCATCGCTGAAGACCAGGAGCAGATTGCGGCCGCCATCCTGCGGGTCGAGCATCAAGCCTGCATACGCACCATCAATGAGCGCGGTATCGCCCAATGGCTGGACCCTCGCGAGTGCATCACGCACCCTCGCGGTCGCGCTGGTCAACCCCTCCCGCAACTGAATGACGTGGCTGAAGGTAAGGAGCGCTGACCGATCGTCCTTGCCAAGACGCCCGAGCAACGCATGACCGGCAGTCTGCAGATGCACCAACCGTTCGCCTGAGACACTCGCGCTGGTATCGAGCGCAAGAAATACATTCAACGGAATCTGCTGAAAGCTGACGAGGTCGACGGTCTGCAGCACGCCGTTGTCGCGCACCTCGAAGTCCGGCGCGCCGAGACCGGAGACGACCTTGTCACCGTCGGTGACGAGCGCGTCCACGCGGACCGCTTCGCGCTTGGCTGAGAACGTCGGCTGCTGGGCGGACGGCGCCACCACGCTGCCGAGCAGCACAGCCGCACTCGTCATCATCAGTCGTTGCATCATGCGAACGGGCCTCAGAACCGCTCCCGCACGTCGTCGAGCAGCCGATCGATCTCACGCGACTGCGCGACCTCGTAGACCCACCACGGATCGGCGAGCTCGAAATCGTCGCGCGGCAACTTCAGCACGCGATCGATCGCCGCCCGCGCTGCCGCACGATCGCCGGCTTGATCGGCCACGCGACTGAGGCCGAACAGGGGCGACTGCGCAGCCGGAGCGAGCGCCGCCGCCCGTTCATACGACTGCCGGGCCTCGGCGCCATTACCGAGCGCCTCGAACTCGGCGCCCAAAAAGAGGTGGGCGTAGTACTGGAGCACCGGTTCATTGGCCGCTTGTCCCTGACGCAGCTGTTCGACCGCTTCCTTGTGTCGTCCACGCAACCCGAGCACGCGGCCGAGCCGAATTCTGGCCTCGAGGTAGCCGGGCTTGCGCTCCAGTGCGCGTTTGTACAGTTGCTCGGCTTGGCGGAGTTCGCCGTCTTCGTCCAGCACGGCGAACGTCACATCTCTCGGGACTTTGAGCGATCGCATGACTCCCTGCGTCCGCGCGCCAGCGAAGGCTTCGTGCGCGGACGCGGCAAAGAACAGCAACTCGGGATCGTTTGGAAAAAGCTCGAGTGCGCGGATGAAGTGTGCGGTCTCGATATTCCGAACACGCGTCATGTACGCGCATCCCGCAACATACCAGCGGCGGACGTATTCGTCCCCCGATGGATTGGGCACTGTCTTGAGGCCGTTCCGCGTATCCACTGGGCGGACTCGATCCAGCAGACGACGTCCCATGTTCCAGTGGTTCACGATGCCTTTGAGCCCGGTCTGCTGCCCGTCGTTCATGAACAGCGTGAGACCGCCAGGTCCAGGGCGAACGTCCGATCCCATGGCACGACTCTCGACCGGCGTCAGGACGGCGATGTCGGCATGCAGCAGGGCGCCGCGTTTGAGAATGTCGTTCTCTGGTCCGGGCGCACCGGCCGGGCTCACCGTCTTCGCAATCGCCCGCAAACGTCGCAGTTCGCCGCCGGTGTACAACACTTGCGTCGAGCGACTCGTGCCAACCGGCGACGTCTGGCGCGTCGGCCCTGTCGAACGGCTCTGCGGTTCACTCATGTAAAAGAGTTGGACGCCCGGCTCGCGTACGAGTGACACGATGTTGCTGACATCGATCCACACCAGCCGAAGTTGTTCCTGATTCCAGGTGTTGACCAGTCGAATGCTGTCATCAATGGCACCCGGACGATGCGATGTAGTTGCTGAGAGCCATTGCTCGAGACGAGTGATGCGCGGGCTGACCTCATCACGCTGAGAGGTCTGTTGTCCCGCTGCACTCGATGACAGGGCGAGTGACAGCGCAGCGCCGAGCAGGAGACTATGTCTCTTCACGGAAACCGGCGCTCCTCCACTTCGAAAAGTGGCCATCGAGATAGGTAATACGCGTGAACCCGCGCCGGCGTAACGCACGCCCGGCGATCACCGCGCGCGGACCGTGGCCACAGTAGACCACGAGTTCGGCGTCTCTCGGGATGGACGACTCGTCAATCTGCGGTGATACCCGCCAGAACGGGATGTGACGCGCGCCGGGCACATGCCCCCTGGCGAACTCCAGGCGCGAACGCACATCGAGGATCAGCGGTGCCGCGCCTGACTCGATCCGCGTGAGGAGCGCCTCCGCAGTGATCCGGCCGGCGCTCATGTCAGTGCAGGATGCGCACGGCCTTGCGGATGAAGGACTGGTCGCTCAGCTGCCGCAGCATGAAGTCTGCGACGTCGGCGCGCGACATCATCGGCAACGGCGAGCGTGCCTCGATGTCCTCACCGACGCGATACGACGCCGTCAACCGTCCGTTCGTCAGCTTG
>DATCXH010000027.1:0-6610 GCA_036565925.1 Vicinamibacterales bacterium | reverse complement strand
CCGCCGATGTGCCAAAGATCAAGGCCGCGGTCCTCGTGCATCACGGCGGCGAGGACACTCGGCTTGTGATGGCGTGGCCCGAGTACGAGAGCGCCATGAAGGCGGCGAAGGTCACCTACGAGGGTCACATCTATCCAGGGGCTGTGCACGGCTTCAACAACGACGCGACGCCGCAGCGCTACAACAAAGCCGCCGCTGACGAGGCGTGGAAGCGCACAGTGGCATGGTTCAACAAATACGTGCGCGGCTGACGCGCAGCGAGGCGGTTATGCGTTGGATCGTTGTGACGACGCTGTTTCTGGCGGCACTCGGAAATGCGATCGTGTCGGCGCAGGCCAAGCCGGCGGGCAAGACGGTGTGGGACGGTGTCTACACCGACGCGCAAGCTGAACGTGCAACCGCGACGTTCAGCTCGACGTGCTCCCGATGTCACACGTTGAGTGCCGACGGTAATCGTCCGCTCAGCGGTGAGAAGTTCTGGGAGGGCTACACGCAGAAGACTGTCGGCGACCTGTTGGCGTTCGTCAGCAAGAACATGCCGAACGGTCAGGGCGGGACACTCCCGGCGGGGACCTACAACGATCTCGTGGCGCTGATCCTCAAGTCGAACGGCTTCCCGGCCGGTACGATCGAGGTCACGCCAGAGACGGGCACCGGCGTCCAGATCATTCCGAAGGACGGACCAGGAGAGCTGCCGGCGAATACGCTCGTGCGCATCGTTGGCTGCCTCGCGCCGAAGAGCGGCAGCGATTGGACGCTCACGAATGCGACCGATCCGGAACGCACCGACAAGACAACGGTCGGCCCTGAGGACGCGACGCGTTCGCTGGGCACGAAGACGACCACGTTGAAGTTCGTGCTCAGTCGGCTGGACCAGCACGTCGGCAAGCGCATGTCGGTGACCGGCCTGTTGCTCGGCAAGGGTGGCGTGGACGGTCTGAACGTTTCGACGATCAACCGTGTTGGCGAAACCTGTCCCTAAACCGCCGGAGCGGACCGCGAAGGTGGACTGTCCGCCAGAGCCGGCCGCGAAGCGGACCTGTCCGCCGGAGCACGCGCGAAGGCGGACCTGTCCCGCCGGAGCATGCGCGAAGGCGGATTGACGGTTTTTTGAGCAATTCGGTATAGGTTCATCACATATGTATGGGGGTCTTCGGGCCCCCTCCCGGGTTAAAATTCCCCAGGCAAACTCGTCGCGCGTGTGGGGTTGGTCGCTCGACTTTCAGTCAGTGAGGTGGGGCCAAGATGCGCACCCAGCGGACTTCCACGTTTCTCCTGTCATTCTTCTTCGGCGTTCTGATCTTCGGCGTCATCGGTTTCGCGGCCGGTGAGAGTCTGCTCGTGGACGCCGCCAAGCGTCACGACGGGACAGCCGTTCGCGGCCTCATTGCGAAGCGCGCCAACGTCAACGAGACGTCGCGCGATGGATCGACGGCGCTCCTGTGGGCCGCCTATCACTCGGACGTCGCGATGGCACGCACGCTCATCGCCGCCGGCGCGAATCCGAATCTCCCGAACAAGTACGGCATCACACCGCTCCTCCAGGCGAGCCGAACCGGTGCTGACGAAGTCGTCCAGGCGCTGCTGCGTGCCGGTGCCGATCCGGCGCTCGCACATCCCGAAGGGGAAACGGCGCTGATGGCGGCGTCCTTCGCAGGCAGTCTTCCAACGGTGCGTCTGTTGCTCGAAGCAAACGCCGACGTGAACGCGGTGGACAGCTATCAGAAGCAGACCGCGTTGATGCGCGCCGCGGCCGAAGGTCACACCGACGTCATTCAGGCACTGCTCGACGCCAAGGCCGATCCGAACAAGAGAGCGCACGTCACGGAACTCGAAGAACGCAAGCACGCCGATCACGCGACGGGTGGATTCACGGCGCTGATGTTCGCCGCGCGCAACGGTCACGAAGCCGCGGTTCGCGCGCTGATCGCGGGCGGCGCCGATCCGAAGCTCACGAACGGAGACGGCGCGACCCCGACGATCATCGCGATCGTCAACGATCGTTTCGACCTCGCCAAAACGCTCGTGGAACTCGGTGCCGATCCGAACGACGGCTCGCTCTACTTCGCCGTTGACATGCACGATGCGACGAGCGACATGCGCGCCCGAGACGGCTCGCGCCTGCGGGCCGATCATGACAATTCGATCGGCGCGCTCGACCTGGTCAAGTTCCTCCTCGATCGCGGCGCCGATCCAAACAAACCCTTCGTCGGCCAGCTTCACTCCTACTCGCTCTGTTGCGGAGAAGAAGTGAATTCATCACCCTTCTACCGCGCAGCCGTGGCCGCCGACGTCGAAGCGTTGAAGCTGATGATCGCCAAGGGCGCCAAGATCGAGTGGAGCCCCACCGAAGTGAAGAAGGAAGGTCGCGGCGGCGCTGGACGCGGCATGAACGCCAACGTCGGGAAGACGCCGCTCATGATGGCGCTCAACGGCGGGCGTGGTGCCGCGTTTGGTGGCGGCCCAGGGTTCGATCGTCTAGGCGCACCACCGTTCCGTGAGGCGTCGAATCGCGAGCCGCTCGACGCGATCAAGGTGTTGCTCGCCGCGGGTGCCGATCCCAACGCGAAGGATCCCGCCGGCGCGACGATGCTGCATCAGGCGGTCACTGCACGTCAGGTCGCGATCATCCGCGAGCTCGTTGCGAAGGGTGCGAAGCTCGACGCGGTCAACAAAGACAATCTCACGCCGCTTCTCCTCGCAGAGAAGCCCGAGCCTCCGCCGCCGCCCGGCAACAACAACGATCCGAATACGTATCGCCGCAAGCGTGATTCACGCGAGGATGTGATTGCCACGCTGCGCGAGCTGATGAAACTCGGACCGAACGATCCGGCGCCGGTGCCTCCGCCGTTGCCAGCCGATCAACAGAAGAAGGGCGACGAGAAGAAGGCGGACGAGGCGGCTCAATGAGAGAGGCAAGAGCTCTCAGTCGAAGCAAGGCCGGCTATTGGGTGGGGCTATGAAAAAGGTTCTGGTCAGCGCGGCGCTTGTCTGGGTCGGCGCCGCGATCGTGCTCGCGCAGGGGTCACAACCGGCCAGGCCGGCTTCGCCAGCACCCGCGACTGCGCCAGCTGCGAAAGCGGCAGTCTCCCCTGTTCGTGCCGCGGTACCCGTCGCCTCGCCAGCTGATGCTCCGAAGTATCAGGCGATGCTCAAGCAGTACTGCTTCGCCTGTCATAGCAGCAAAGCCCCGCAGCCCGGCAACGATCCGGTGAATCTCGAGGTCGCGAGTCTCGACAACCTGCTGCCGCATGCGGAGACATGGGAGCGCGTGCTGCGCAAGTTGAGCGTGCGCGCGATGCCGCCGCAGGGCGCGCCACATCCACCCGAAGGCGAGTACGCGGCGTTCACCTCGTGGCTCGCGGCGTCGCTCGATCAGGCGTGGAAGGGCAAGAGCACACCAGGCCGCTACGTCGTCCATCGACTGAATCGTACGGAGTACGGCAACGCGATTCGCGATCTCCTGGCGCTCGACATCGATACGACAGAATTGCTGCCGAGCGACGGCGCGGACTTCGGGTTCGACAACATCGCGACGTCGCTGCGGACGTCACCGTTGCTCCTCGAGCGGTATCTCACCGCCGCCCAGCGCATCAGCACGATGGCGATAGGCGATAGCACCGTGCGTCCGGGAACGACCGAGTACCCGATCAGCCGTGAGTTCACGCAGAGCGGTCACATCGATGGTCTCCCGCTCGGCACCCGCGGCGGCACGCAGGTGCGGCACGTCTTCCCTGCTGATGCCGAATACAAGCTATTCGGACGTCTCGTGCGCGGTGTCGAGGAAGGCTACGCGGGCGTCGAAGGCAACGAGACACCGGACACCTTCATCATCACGATTGACGGCGACGAGGTGTATTCCGCGCAGGTCGGCGGCCTGAAGGATCACGAGGTCCAGGCCAAGGACATGAACGAGGCCAAGAAGCTGCTCGACGCGCGGATGACAGGCAATGTCTTCGTCACTGCTGGTCCGCATGATGTGGGCTTCACCTGGCGTGAACGGCCCGGACAACGTCAAGACGTGTGGCAGCCGGCTCTTCGTGACAGCCAGGAAGTGCACATGATCGGCGGTCTGGCGCGTCTCAAGACGGTCGGCGTCGAGGGCCCCTACAACGCAAAAGGTGTCAGCGCCTCACCGAGCCGCGACAAAGTGTTCATCTGCAAGCCGGCATCGGCCACGGATGAAACCGCTTCCGCCTCCGCCAAGGGGACGGCGGGATCTCGTCGAAGCTCGCAAGATATCAAGGCGAGCGAAGACGGATGCGCGCAGCGGATCTTCACCAACCTCGCGCGGCGTGCGTATCGCCGCCCGGTGAACGCCGAAGACATCGCACCGCCGATGCAGTTCTACAAGCAGGCACGCGACGCGAACGGAGATTTCGATGCGGGGATTCGCGCCGGGGTCGCTCGTATTCTCGCCAGCACGTCGTTCCTGTATCGCATTGAGCAGGATCCGGCGGGCGTGCAGGCGGGCGCTGCGCATCCGGTGAGCGACGTCGAACTGGCCTCGCGACTGTCGTTCTTCCTCTGGAGCAGCATCCCCGATCAGCAACTGATGGATCTCGCCGTGGCGGGCAAGCTCCGTCAGCCTGGCGTGCTGGCGGCGCAGGTCCGACGCATGATCGCCGACGACCGATCCAATGCGCTGGTGAGCAACTTCGTCGGGCAGTGGCTGCAGTTGCGCAACCTCGAGTCGAAGGTTGCGCCCGACCTGCTGATGTTCCCCGACTTCGACGACAACGTCCGCAAGGCGTTCCGTCGCGAGACGGAGTTGTTCTTCGGCTACATCCTGCGCGAGAACCGCAATGCGCTGGAGTTGTTGAGCGCCGACTACACGTTCGTCAACGAACGGCTGGCCAAACATTACGGCATTCCGGGTGTATACGGCACCCGGTTCCGTCAGGTGAAGCTGACCGATCCGAATCGCCGCGGACTACTTGGGCAAGGCAGCATCCTGTCGCTGACGTCGGTAGCCACCCGCACCTCGCCCGTCTATCGCGGCAAGTTCGTGCTGTCGACCTTCCTCAACACGCCTCCGCCGCCGCCGTTACCAAACGTGCCGGCACTGGAGGAAGCGGCAAAGGGCGCCAAATCCGCACCCAAAACGGTGCGCGAGACGCTGGAACTGCATCGCAGCAGCCCAGTCTGCGCGTCCTGTCACCGCATCATCGATCCGCCCGGTTTCGCCCTCGAGAACTTCAACTCCGTTGGTCAGTGGCGCGAAAAGACCGAGAATGGTGCAGCAATTGATACCGCTGGCGTGCTGGCTGATGGGACGAAAGTGAACGGACCGGTTGCGCTGCGCAACGCCATTCTGAGCAGACCAGAAGCCTTTATGACTGTGCTGACCGAGCGCATAATGACCTATGCGCTAGGCCGGGGTGTCGAACCATCCGATATGCCGGTCGTTCGGAGCATCGTCAGGAAAGCCGGTCAGGGCAATTATCGACTGTTGTCGATCGTTCAGAGCATCGTCGAGAGCGAGCCATTTCAAATGCGGACCCGGCTGGAGCCGGATGGGACCCCTAATCGAGTTGCAGGCGCGAAGCTACCGTAGGGAATCGTCGGGGCCGCAGAGACGTCGGCCCGATCTGGAGCAGCCATGATCATCACGAAGAAGCACTTGTCCCGCCGCACCTTCCTGCGCGGTTCGTTTGGCGCCGCGATGGCGCTTCCCCTGCTCGATGCCATGGTGCCTGCACTGACGGCACAAGGAAAAACGGCAGCACGCACGCCGTTCCGCTTTGGCGCGATCTACATGCCCAATGGCGTGTATCCCGACACATGGCATCCGACGACCGAGGGCGCGAACTTCGAGTTCAAACCGGTTATGCAGCCGCTCGAGCCGTTCCGCGATCAGCTCGTGACGATCAGCAAGATGAAAGCGCCGTGGGGTGAATCAGTTCACCTCGGTGCGAGCTCGGCATTCTTGAATGGCACCGGCCCGGTCGGATCACGCGACGACTCGGGCGACGCGTTCGGCAAGATCCAGTCGAGGAAGACGACCGACCAGTACATCGCCGACGTCGTCGCCGATGACACTCCGCTCCGG
The DNA here is from genome assembly GCA_036565925.1 of Vicinamibacterales bacterium. Lineage (GTDB taxonomy): Bacteria > Acidobacteriota > Vicinamibacteria > Vicinamibacterales > UBA2999 > Gp6-AA40. The sequence goes on along the minus strand of DATCXH010000027.1, from coordinate 558 downwards.
TCGATCGAAGTCGGCACCGAGGACATGGGCACCGCGGTGGGCGCGTGCGACGGGTTCCCGTGCACCTTCTTCAATGCCCTGTCGTGGCGCGACGACTTCAGCCCGCTCCCGATCGGCATCAACCCGCGCGTCACCTTCGAGCGGATGTTTGGTGAGACCGGGTCGACCGAACAGCGCACGGCACGCTTGAAGGAGAAGCAGAGCCTGCTCGACTCGGTGATGCAGGAAACCGCGAAGCTGCGCGGTTCGCTGGGCGCACCGGACAAGGCGATCCTCGACGAGTATCTGAGCAACATCCGCCAGGTTGAGCAGCAACTCGATCGCATGGAGACCAGGCTCGGCACGATCACCGGCACGCCGGAAGCGCCAGTCGGACTGCCCGAGGCGTTCGACGATCACATGACCATCACCTACGACCTGATGCACCTGGCTTACCAGGGCGACATCAGCCGGGTGTTCACCTTCATGATCGGCCATGAGGCGAGCGATCGTGGCTACGCCCACATCGGGATTCCCGAGACCCATCACAGCGTGTCGCATCACGGCAACGACGCCGAG
>DATCXH010000300.1:0-2201 GCA_036565925.1 Vicinamibacterales bacterium | reverse complement strand
CGCCTAACTGCGTTTCATCAATCTGCTAGAACGCGATTCTGATGCCCAGTCGCACCTGCCTCTCGTCGGGCCGCGCGCTGGTGATCTCGGTATAGCCTCCAAGCGAATTCACGGTGCCGTCCGCGTTCAGGCGCATACTCGAGACGTTGGCACCGGGATTGTTGAAGTGCGGCGTGTTCGTCGCGTTGAACGCCTCGGCCCGGAACTGAATCTGCAGGTTATGAACCCGGAATTCGCGAAACAGTCCGAGGTCCACGTTCGTGAATCCTGGCCCTCGCAGAGTGTTCAGTCCGGTATTGCCATAGCGGACGTCGGTCACTGAGCGAAACGCCAGCGGATCGAAATACGACTGTCCGGGCCCTGTTCCACCGAGAATCTTCACCTCGTCGAGCACTTGATCCGCGGTCTGTGCATTGCCCGGTGCGTTGAGCGATGTGGTCGACGCCGACACCGTGAACGGGGTGCCGCTGTATTTGCTGAAAATGCCGTTGAGCTGCCATCCCCCGAACAGCAGCCTCGCGAGGCCTTCAGTGGCGAACGGCTTGCCCTCGCCGAACGGCAGCTCCGCGACCCACCCGATCTGCAGATTGTGCGGGCGATCGAAGGAACTGAGCGCGCGGTTTCGGTGAAACTGTGATGGATCCATCCACGACGTGTTCCACGAAATCGATTTCGAGAAGGTGTAGCTGGTCTGCAGCTGGAAGCCGCCGCTGAACCGGCGCGTCAGGGTCGCCTGCAGCGAATCGTATCTCCCGGTCCCACCTTCGTACGGAAGCTGCTGCGTCGTGCTCGCGGTGCGGCCGAATTGCTGATTGAGAATTCTGCCGGTGTTGCCGCCGCCCGGCAGCGCGTAATTCAACTCCATCGTCAGGAGCGGACGGACAGTCCGCGATCCGACGTAGCCGGCCTGGCCGACCAACCCCCAGTTCAGCTCACGCTGGACCGTCACGTTGTAGCTCTGCGTGTATCCCCGGTTGAATTCCTCCTCCACGGTACTGCCGGTGACGTTGCCTGGAATAGCGATGATCCCATTGCCCAGGTCCGGAATCGGGACAGGCGGGATGCCATCCTCGGTCCGCCCGACGAACCCGAACGAGTTCGCCTGCACGATGTCCATTGCCACAATCGCCGGATAGTTCGTACGGAACAGGCGCGCGAGGGAGAACGGATCGGTGCTGACCCCGAAACCGCCGCGAACGACCCACTTGTCGCCGATTCGGTAGGCGGCGCCCAGCCGTGGCGCGAAGTGCAGACGTTCCGACACTCCCACGTCGCGAGGAACCGAGCCAACGCCGCCGACGCGCACCGTGTTGGTCGTCACGTCGTAGAGAGCGACGCCGCTGTTCTTCCGGGTGACGACAGGATAATACTCGGCGCGTACGCCCAGTGTGAGTGTGAGGTCGGACGTCGCCTGCCACTGGTCGCGCGCATAGAACCCTTGCCGCCACGCGCGTGTCGTCAACGGCAGCTCGGGAGCGACCGCCTTCCCGACCGTTGCGGGAAGCCCCAGCAGAAACGCCGCGAACGCATTGTGCTGATTGGGCGCCGGACCCCCGGCGATTGCGGTTGTCCCGCCGGCGTACGAGAAGTCTCCGCGCGGCCCGCCACCCGCTTCGATCTGCCAGTGGTTCATGTGCTCGTGCGAGAGATCGAACCCGAAGCGGAATCCATGCGTGCCCTTCGACCATGACAGGTTCGCGTTGTAACGCCGCTGGTTGTCGTGCCACGTTTGCGGCCGCGCGCTGCCCGGATTGCCGAAAGTCGAGTAACCCGAGACCCTGAACTGCGGCATGCCGCTGTAGGTGATGTCGTTCGGATCGTTGGTGCCGGGGAGCTGCAAATCCTCCAACCCAATGTTCTCCCCCCACAGGGCATGGAGCGCCTCGGGCGTGACGTAGTTGAGGCCGACGGTGCCATCCAGCAGCAAGCTCGAACCGATGATGTAGGTGAAGCCGACCGAGATGCTATGGTTCAGCCCGTCCACCGGCCCTTCGGTCAGGTCCGGGGGGATGGCACCGCCGGAGGCACGGCCAAAGGGCACAGGCGTCCATCCGGAAAACTTCAGGATGCTGGTGCGCCCGAACATGGTGAATCGTCCGGAGGGGTTCCAGTTGACCTTCACATCGGTCGAGTGGCGATCGAAGACCGCCTCTCCCGACGCGAAGTAGTTCGAACTGATCCCCGACGTGGTCGGCAGCGGC
>DATCXH010001027.1:0-3606 GCA_036565925.1 Vicinamibacterales bacterium | reverse complement strand
CCTTCGGGTACTCGCATCAGGTTTCAACGACCTCACAGTTCGCGCGCTGACGCCGCCGCCCGTGCCGGTTGTGCCAGTCGCCGTGCAGGCACCACCACCGCCGGCCGCCGCTCCACCGCCGCGCGAGCCTGCCATCTACAGTCAGGAAGACAGCAACGTCATGCCTCCGGAGGTGGTGCGACAGGACTTCCCGCAGTACCCCGGGCGCGTGACCTTCGATCGAGCGGGTGTCCTCGAGGTCGTGATCGATAGCATGGGCGCCGTCGAATCCGCGTCGATGCTGGAAGGCGTCGAGGCGCTCTACAACCGGCTGTTGTTGACCGCCGCAAAGAACTGGCGTTACCGGCCGGCGCGTCTCGATGGGATGCCGGTCAAGTATCGCAAGCGCATTCAGGTCACGCTCAATCGCATCCAGGAAGAGTAATCAACTCTCGTCCTCACCGTAGGGCTCCGCCTCCTCCAAGGCTACGGGCAGACTTCGCCGAAGCGCTGGAGCGCGAGGGCAGTGCGTTGCCCTACTTCGGTTCGAACTGCTTGCGCCGATAGATTCCCGCTGTACTTCCCTTTCAAGTAGAACGACTGATTGGCTTAGTATTACGGGTCGTTCTGCAGTCGGCCTTGTTGAGGGATGGAGTCATGGGACTGATACGACGCACGTTCGGATTCATGACCATTGCGGTGCTGCTGGTGCTCGCATTCGCAGGCGGATGGATTGTCGGATTCGTCCGCGTTGGCGCCACCTACGATACGGCATCGCTGACCGACGTCGAGCGACAGTTTACGGAACGGATGCGCGACGTGAGTCTGGTCGGCACGTTCACTGTCTCCGGCCGCGAGACGCGCGACACCGAGGGCCGCGGTGGGCCACGCACCGATCGCTATGAGATCAGCAGCGTCGAGAAAGTCGGAGAGAACCTGTGGCGCTTCAATGCCGGCATGCAGTGCTGCGGCGTCAAGGGGCACATTCCGATCGTCGTTCCGATGCGGTTCGTCGGCGACACGCCGATGATCATGATGACCGACACCGAGATCCCAGGCATTGGCACGTTTACCGTGCGGCTGTTCTTCTACGGCGACACGTACTCCGGCACGTGGCAGCACCAGGGTAAAGGCGGCGGGCTGATGTCCGGTCGAATCGAGAAACGCACTGCCGCCACCGACAGCAAGTGATTCCGTAGACGCGAATCTCAGCCCAGAACTGGTCCGAGTGGTGACTGATAAACTGTCGTCATGTCATCACTCATACGTACGGCGAAATCCTTCGTGATTTTGGCCGGCGCCGCCGCGGTGTTTGCCATCACCGTGCACGCACAATCGCCCGGGGTCGCACCGAGCGAGGCCAACCACTTCATAGAAACGCCCAAGGGATGGGTTCATCCGAAGACCGCCTGGGGCGATCCCGATCTCACCGGCATCTGGCCGATCGCCCATGGTCTGAATCTCGTGCGTCAATGCCCGCGCGCCGGTGGCCCCGGACGAGGTGGTGCTCCGACCGCGGCGCCGGCTGCGCCCGCAGCTCCTGCGTGCGACCCGAACAACATCCCGCTATTCAAGAGCGAGGCGGCGTACTCAGCTGAAGTCGAGCGCGCGCTCGGCGTCCGCAAGACGGGAGACGCTGCGACGCAGGCGCTCGCGAACGGCAATTTTGGCGCAGCCCTGCAGGGTGGCGTGACCGACCCGACGTTCCCCGAGCGACAGACGTCGATGATTGTCGACCCGCCGAACGGCAAGCTTCCAGAGTTCACAGCGGAGGGCAAGCGTCGATCGGGGCTCATGAAGAGCAGCTGGGCGGCCGCCGGGGAGACCAATCAGGTGTGGGACACACCGGAGGACTTTGACAGCTGGGATCGCTGCATCACTCGCGGCATGCCGTCATCGATGATGCCGTATCGCTACAACAACGGCATCGAGATCTTCCAGGCGCCGGGCATGGTGGTGCTCAGCCTCGAAATGATTCACGAGGATCGTATCGTCTACACCGACGGGCGCCCACCGCTCAAACCCGTTCATAAGCACTACATGGGTGAACCTCGCGGCCACTGGGAAGGCAACACGCTCGTCATCGTGACGACGAATTACAAGGAAGGTCCGTCGGGCACCAACATCGGCGTGTTCGGTTCGCCTGCGGGCAACCGCTTCCCGGTCAGCGACCAGATGAAGACCACCGAGCGGCTTACCAGGCTGAATGACACTACGATCCTTTACGAGATGAAGGTCGAGGATCCGGTCGTCATGGTGCAGCCCTACACGGTGCGCTATCCGCTTCGCCTCAACAACGATTATGAGTGGTGGGAGTACAACTGCCATGAAGGCAATCGCACGATTCGCGACTACATCAATGCGTCACGCGCTGAGCGGGCCAAAGCCCAAAGCGAAGGTGGCGTGCAATCCGAGAGCGGACCGAGCAAGTAGGCGCGCATGAAAACAACCAGCCTCACACTCGCTCTCGCCGCCGCGCTCGTTGCGGCGTACTCAGTCACGACGCCTGCCGCGATCTCCGATCCAGTGACGACAGCCAGCGGCACGCTTGCGGGCGTCACGTTGAAGTCGGGCGTGCGTGCCTTCAAAGGCATCCCGTTCGGAGCGCCACCAGTTGGCGACCTGCGATGGAAAGAGCCGCAGCCTGTCCCCAAGTGGGAGGGCGTCCGCAAGGCGGATCAATTCGGCAACGTGTGCGTGCAGCCATCGCAGCCGCAGCGCACCCCCAACAACGTCACCGTCGATCTGCCGGATTCGCCGAAGATCAGCGAGGACTGCCTGTATCTCAATGTGTGGACGTCGGCGAACAATGCCCGTGCCCGACAGCCGGTCATGGTCTGGATCTTTGGTGGCGCCTACAGCGAAGGCGGCGGGTCGAGCCCGCACAACGACGGCGAAGCCCTCGCCAAGAAGGGCGTCGTCCTCGTCACGTTCAACTATCGACTGGGTGCGTTCGGGTTCTTCACGCATCCGGAGCTGACCAAAGAGTCCGGCCGTAATGCATCGGGCAATCAGGCCCTGGCCGATAGCATCGCCGTGCTGCAATGGGTCAAGACGAACATCGCGGCGTTTGGTGGCGATCCGAACAACGTCACGATCTTCGGCGAATCAGCGGGCGCGGCCATGGTCGGCGGTCTGGTTGGATCGCCTGTCGCGAAGGGGCTGTTCCATCGCGCCATCAGCGAGAGCGGCGCGTGGATGGGACTCGGCATGGGTCCGATGGTGCCGCGCGCGCAGGCCGAACGCGCGCAACTCCCGGTCGCAGGACGCGGTGGTCGCGGACGCGGCGATGCACCCCCGGCACAACCGGCGACTCCTCCACCGCCTCCGCCGTCGCTGCCGCCGCTCGCCGAATTGCGTGCACGGTCTGCCGACGAAGTCGTCAAGACGCTGCGCGGCTCCGGAATGATCATCGACGGCTGGATCGTCCCCGAGGATCTGTCGATCACCTTCGCCAACGGCAAGCAGAACGCCGTTGATGTGATCGCCGGCTCCAACAAGGACGAACACACCGCACTCGGCGGCAATGTCGCCTTCCGCGACACGATGATGTGGGCGATGCGCCTATTCAACGAGCGACAGACTGCCCTCGGCAAACGTGCGTACTGGTACTTCTTCACGCACGAG
>DATCXH010000099.1:0-5390 GCA_036565925.1 Vicinamibacterales bacterium | reverse complement strand
CCTGAGTCGTGCGTATCGTCCAACTGACGAAGAGCGGTTCATCCGCGAATTCGTCCTCCAGCTGAAACTGGGCTCGATCGCGCCGGCCTATTTCCGTGACAAGTATCGCGTCAACGTGCTCGAACGCTTTCACGATCAGCTCGAGTCGCTGAAGGTCGAGGGGTATTTGCAGACGGTTACCGACACAGCGGTCGCGCTGACCCGCGATGGTCTCCTGCGGGTGGACGGTCTGCTGACGCGCTTCTTCCTGCCGCAGCACGCTGGCATTCGCTATACCTGATCGATGGCGGCAGCGGACTCCCCGATCTCTGAGCACACCCTTCGGCGCCGTGTCTTCTTCTATGAATGTGACGGCGCCGGGATCGTGCATTTCAGCAACTACTTCCGCTACATGGAAGAGGCTGAGCACGGCCTGTGGCGAGCGAGTGGACTCAGTATCGCGAACCGCGAGGCCGGCGTCGGCTTTCCGCGCGTCGCCGCGAGCTTCGAGTACCATCGGCCACTGCGCTTCGAGGACGAGATCGACATCCAGGTGCGTATCGTCAGCATTTCGAATCGAAGCATGAAGTACACGTGCACGATTACGCGAAGCGGTGAGTCCATCGCCACCGGATCAGCCACCATCGTCTGCGTCGCGCAGCAGCCGGACAAGTCGATGAAGGCTGTACCCATTCCGCCCGGGATCGCGAGCAGGTTCACCGTGTCTGCAGGTGCCGCGTCGTAGATGATTACCGCCGAACGTCTCGATCGAGATGCGTTGATGGCGGCTCAGGGGCGCCGACTGGGTGAGCTCGTCACCACGATCTACAGGCGCAACACGTTTTACACGCGCAAGTTCGACGACGCCGGCTTGTCGGTCGAGCGTCTCCAGTTTCCAAGAGATCTCGAACGCCTGCCGCTGACGACGAAGGCGGAGTTGAATGCCGATCAGGCGGCGAATCCGCCGTGGGGAACGGCGCTCACCGAACCGCTCGAGCGCTACACACGCTACTGTCAGACATCGTCCACCACCGGCCGGCCGCTGCGTTGGATCGACACGAACGAGAGTTGGCAATTTCTCCTCGACTGCTGGAAAGCGGTATATCGCGCCGCGCGCGTCGGCAACGGCGATCGCGTGTTCTTCCCGTTTTCGTTCGGGCCCTTCCTTGGGTTCTGGGCGGGCTTCGAAGCCGGCCATCAGATGGGACTGCACTGCATTCCCGGTGGCGGCATGTCGAGCCAAATCCGGCTCGCGTTGATTGAGTCGGTTGGCGCCACCGTCGTCTGCTGCACGCCAACGTATGCGCTGCGTCTCGCGGAGATAGCCGAACACGAGCGTCCGTTGCGACCACTGCGCGAGAGCGCGGTGCGCGTGCTGATCGTTGCCGGCGAACCTGGCGGCAGCATCGCGCCGACACGCGAGCGGATCGAGCGGAGTTGGGGCGCGCGCGTGATCGACCATCACGGTCTCACAGAAGTCGGTCCGGTCAGTTTCGAATGCTGGGAGGCGCCCGGATATCTGCACGTCAACGAGGGCGAGTTCATCGTCGAAGTGCTCGACCCCGCGACAGGCCGCGCAGTGCCTGAGGGCGAACATGGTGAGCTGGTCGTCACGAACCTGGGACGAACGGCCAGTCCGGTGATTCGTTATCGTACCGGCGACATCGTGGTTCGTCGGCTGACACCATGTCCCTGCGGGCGGACGTGGGCAAGGCTCGAGGGAGGCATCCTCGGGCGAGCCGACGACATGGTGAACATCAAAGGCGTGAACGTTTATCCTGTCGGCATCGAGACAGTGGTGCGGCGGTTTGCCGAGGTCGTGGAGTTCCGATCGATCGTCTCTGCCAAACACGCGATGCGGTCGCTCACGGTCGAGATCGAACTTGTGCCGCAGGTCGACGATCCTGCAGCAGTCGCGGCTCGAGTGGCGTATCAACTGCGGGAAGCGCTCGGCCTGACCGTGGCCGTCAACGTCGTGTCTGCCGGTACGCTGCCCAGGTTTGAGATGAAGGCCAGCCGATTCATCGTCGAGACCTGATTGGGCGGTGGGTGGTTGGTGGTTGGTGGTAGGCGTCATCGAGTGATATGGCAACGAATCCAGATGTAGTCGTCATTGGTGGGGGGCCGGCGGGTTCAACGGTCTCGACGCTGCTCGCGCAGCAGGGCGTCAAGGTCCAGCTGTTCGAGCGCGAGCGCTTTCCGCGCTTTCATATCGGCGAATCGCTGATCCCTGAAACCTACTGGGTGTTGAAGCGGCTCAACATGCTGCCCAAGATGCAGCAGAGTCACTTCGTCAAGAAGTACAGCGTCCAGTTCGTGAACTCAGTAGGGAAGGAGTCCGCGCCGTTCTACTTCTGGGACAACAAGCCGCACGAATGCTCGCAGACATGGCAGGTGGTGCGCAGCGAGTTCGATCAGATGATGCTGAACAACGCGCGCGAACACGGCGTGGACGTGCATGAAGGCGTTCGCGTGCACGACGTTCTCTTCGACGGCGATCGGGCGACCGGTGTGCGGATCAAAGGCGATGACGGTGCGTTCCGCGACGTGCCTGCGAAGGTTGTTGTCGATGCGAGCGGCCAGAACGGCCTGATCATGAACCGGCGCAACCTGCGTGTGTGGGATCCGATTCTCAACAAGGGCGCGATCTGGACGTACTGGGAAGGCGCGTATCGCGATAGCGGCCGCGACGAGGGTGCGACGCTCGTCATCCAGAACGGCAACAAGCAAGGCTGGTTCTGGTACATCCCGCAGCACGACAACATCGTCAGCGTCGGCGTCGTGGCGCCGTTCGACTATCTATTCAAGGGCCGTGGGCCGTACGCGGAGACCTATGACGAGGAAGTCGAGATGTGTCCCGGCGTAAAGGAGCGCGTATCCAAGGCGACGCGCGTCACGGGATACTTCGCGACCAAGGACTATTCATACCGCTCGACAACGGTCGCCGGTGATGGCTGGGTGCTCGTCGGGGATGCGTTCGGATTCCTCGACCCGCTCTACTCGTCAGGAGTGTTGCTCGCGCTGAAGTCGGGCGAGCTCGCAGCCGACGCGGTCGCCGAGGGCTTGAAAAAAGGCGATACGTCTGCGGCGCAGCTCGGCAAGTGGGGCAAGGGCTTCAATGCCGGCGTCGATCGCATGCGACGTCTCGTGTGCGAGTACTACGCTGGCTTCAGCTTCGGCAACATGGTGCGGCAGTATCCCGATCTGCGCGGCACGCTCACCGATCTGCTGATTGGCGATCTCTTCCACGACGGCGTGGACAAGGTGTGGGGTCCGCTCGAATCGATGTACGCGCCGGGCAAGCCGAAGATCCCGACGTGGGATGCCGGCACGCGCGCCGATGAGACGACCGACAAGTCCACGATGCTGGTCTTGCCGGAGGGCGGACGCGTGAACGTGTAGTGCCGTCTGGGATCCACTATCGCGCGCTGAACGTATCGCAGGATTCGAGGCGACCGCTCTCGAGGCCGCGCTTCAGCCATTCGACGCGTTGTGCGGAAGACCCGTGAGTGAACGACTCCGGGACCACGCGGCCCTGTGCTTCTCGCTGCAGGCGATCGTCACCGATCGCCGCGGCTGCGCGCAGACCGTCTTCCGCGTCTCCAGGCTCGAGCAGATTGTCTCGCGCCGCGTAATGGCCCCACACTCCTGCATAGCAATCGGCCTGCAGTTCCTGTCGCACCGATAACTGATTGCCGTCAGCGCGCCCCCCCTGCTCACGAGCCGCCGCGACGCGATCGGAGAGTCCAGTCAACGTCTGCACGTGATGACCGACTTCATGCGCCACGACGTAGGCGCGCGCGAAGTCTCCGGGTGCACCAAAGCGCTCGGCGAGATCCCGGAAGAACGACAGATCGAGATACACCTTGCGATCGCGCGGGCAGTAGAACGGGCCCATCGCCGACTGACCGAGGCCGCATGCCGACTGCGTGGCATCACTGAACAGCACCAGCACCGGCGGTTCGTAACGCGCGCCGCGCTCGCTGAAGATCTGTCCCCACACGTCCTCAGTGCTCTTGAGCACGACGGAGATGAACTGCGCCTGTTGATCGTTGGCCGGCACGCCGGTCGGCGCGACCTCTTCGGTCGGCGCGCTGCTGTTGACGAGGTCGATAGGGTTTGTGCCCGTCAGCGCGGAGTAGAGAAGCAGCAGGATGATGCCGCCAATGCCTCCGCCAACGCCCATGCGCATCCCGCCGCCGCCCATGCCGCGACGGTCTTCAATGTTTTCGCTGCCGGCTCGGCCCTGCCATTTCATGCCCGACGATTGTTGCAGGATCCGGACCAGTGCGAGAACTAATTCTTCAGGTCCGACTGAGGTGGGACGGCGGCAGTACCGGTCTGCGGCCGTGGCTCTGCCTTGCCCTGATCGGGAAGGATGAAGGATCCTTCGTCGATGCCATCCGCGGATCTGCTCTGGCACTTGCTGCTCGCATTGGCGGCGGTCGTCATCACCGGCCGCGTCCTGGGCCGTGTGTTTCGCTTCATCGGCCAGCCACCGGTCATTGGGGAAGTCGTCGCGGGTATCGCCCTTGGGCCTTCGCTGCTCGGCACCTTGTCACCAGACGCGTACGCGTTCTTGTTGCCGCCGGCCGTGGCTCCGTCACTCGGACTGCTGTCGCAGCTCGGCGTCGCGCTCTACATGTTTCTGATTGGTGTCGAGCTCGATACCGATGTCCTGCGTGGTCAACTGCGCGCGACGATTACCATCGCGCAATCGAGCATCGTTGTGCCCTTTTTGCTCGGCGCGGCACTTGCGGTGATCATCGCGCCAGATTTCGCGCCTGCGAACGTGCCGTTCGTGCACTTCGTGCTGTTCATGGGCGTGGCGATGGCGATCACGGCGTTTCCCGTGCTCGCCCGCATCCTCGCCGACACCGGGCTGACGCGGACCGACCTCGGACGTCTCGCGCTGACGTGTGCTGCGGTTGGGGATGTCACGGCGTGGTGTCTACTTGCGTTCATCGTCGGGGTCGTTCAGAGCCGGGAGGGCAGTGCACTGCTGGCGGCGGCGCTGACCGTCGGATACATTGCCCTGATGTTCACGGTCGTTCGTCCCCTCGTCTTGAGATGGTGCCGGCGGCTCGACGCGCATGCGATCGATCGTGACGTGATCGCGGCAGTGATTGTGTTGGCGCTGGTATCGGCGCTCATGACGGAGTGGATCGGCGTCCACGCGATCTTCGGCGCGTTTCTCATGGGCGCCGTCATTCCGCACGACAGCCGGCTCGCCCGAGCACTCGAAGATCGGATCGAGAGCCTGGTCACGATCCTGCTGCTGCCAGCATTCTTCGCGTTTGCCGGCATGCGGACGGAGATCGGATTGATCGCGAACGGGACGGCGTGGCTGACCTGTGCGGCGATCATCGGGCTGGCCACGGTCGGCAAGTTTGGCGGCACGTTTGCGGCGG
>DATCXH010000476.1:0-4871 GCA_036565925.1 Vicinamibacterales bacterium | reverse complement strand
CCGCCGCAACATGAGATTGCGGCGCAGATGACGGCCTATCGCGAAGACTTCCCGTTCGCCTTCGTCCTGATGCTGGGCGACAACATCTACGAGGGGCCGGCCACGCGTGATGACTACCTCCGCAAATTCGAGGAGCCGTATCGCCGCCTGCTCGACAAGGGCGTCAAGTTCTACGCCTCGCTTGGCAATCACGACGACCCGAACGAGACCATTTACCCACTCTTCAACATGGACGGCGAACGCTATTACAGCTTCGCACCTCCTGAAGATCTGCTGACGAAGCTCGCAACGCACGTCGAGTTCTTCGCGCTCGATTCCACGAATCTTGATCGCACGCAACTTCGCTGGCTCGACGAACGGCTCGGCACGTCGAAGGCGGAGTGGAAGGTGTGTTTCTTCCACCATCCGCTTTACACCTCGGGCCGTTATCGCGGATGGGCGCGAGGGTTTCGGCTGATCCTCGAGCCAACGCTCGTCAGTCACGGCGTCGATGCCGTATTCTCCGGCCACGAGCACCTCTACCAGCGAACCCAACTGCAATCGGGCATTCAGTATTTCGTCAGCGGCGGAGCCGGCTCACTTCGTCGTGGCGACGCGACGCCGGCATCCTACGTCGCGCGTAGCTTCGACACCGACTATCACTTCATGCTGATCGAGATCGACGACGAGGCGCTGCACTTTCAGGCGATCTCACGCACAGGCGAGACGATCGATGCGGGCACGTTGTACAGGGACGGTCGTGAGGCGCCGTCCAAGGAACCTACGCGTCAGGACACGGCGGCCCTTCGCTGATCGCCCGCACGCGAGATTTGAACACCCGCACCCACTCCGGAATCGAGGTGGTCCCCTTCAGTGCAGTGCGCGGCTTATCGAACCGCGCGGCAGTGAAGAGGTCGACGAGCTGCGCGTCGCTGAGTTGTTCGAGCAGCTTGGAGACAAATCGTCGACCACGTTCCGAGATGCGCGTCGGCCCAAACGTTCCGCCGCCGTACGGAAGATCCTCCATCGACAGCTTGCACGCCTTTCGGTCTTCCCAGATCTCCGCGTTCATCCACGCATCGAGATCCACCCGATTGGGACCGAACGTCGACCCGAGGTCGTGCATCAGCAGAAATGGCTCCGGGCAATGAGTCCCCTCCGGCCAGGTCTCCGACAGACACACGAGCCGTTGATTGTCGGCCTTGTTGTCCCAGTGGGCGAGGAACACTGCCAGGAGTCGCAGTGCGTCGACGTGGGCGCGTGGCGCGCCACCCTTCTTGGGATCCACCGAGTCGAGCTCGAAGAACGCCCATCCCTTTTGCGACTCGCTCTCGATGGGCCTGGCGCGAAACTTCTGCTCGATACCCGCCCACTCGAACTCTTCAGAGCTCTCGTCGTTGGCGACACGTTCGTACACAGGTTGCGTGCCCGTCGCCCGGACAGCCTTCGCAATCACGAACGGCTCCTTGGGGCACCCGATACAACGCAGACGCTCGACGAGCGTGACCGTGTCCGCACCAAACCCGAGCGTCGTGAGCAAGCGTGTCGCCGCGGCTTCGGCGGGGACCTCCGAGCCGGGGCCGTACTTCACACGCAGTTCCTTCCCGGACGGAAGCACGCAGTCGAATTTTGGTGTCGTGCCTCCGAGATCGCTGAAGCGAAATCGGCACTCGATGATCGACGGTGCGCGACGGTCGGCTCCGAGAAACGCCCGTCCAATTGGCGTGGTCGGTGCCCGCCACACCTGCGCACGGGCAATCGCCTCGGCGCGTTCGCGTATCGACACCGTGCGCTGATCATCAGTGAGTGGTTCGCCCTCACCGGCGCGGACATGCGGGGCCGCAATACCGGCGGGCAGGTCGAGACCGTCGTGCTGAGGACGCGTGACGACGCGCACCAACAGCAGGATTGACGCGAACGCGATCAGACCCGCAGTAGACGCCAGAACGACAGCTCGGCGGTGGACGACCATACACGAGCGAAATGCAGGAAGTGAGCCGACTCGGGTGTCGGGCGCTACTGTTGAGTGCGTGTCCGGTTATGTCTCGCAGGATCAACGAGACTGACGGCCAGCCCAACCGCAACACAAGCGACCACGCCGATGACGTTGTGCCAGAGAAACGCCACGTTGGTGAACGTCGCCGCCCACCCTACCGACGCCATTCCGGCAATCAGTCCAACGAACGCACCGTTGGACGTCGCCCGTGGCACACCGGCGCCAAGGACGAAGACACCGAGAATCGATCCGTAGAAAAACGATCCAAACCGGTTCACCACTTCGATCAGCGATCCGAGCTCGGCCGCCCACACCGCGATCCCGCAGGCAAAGAGCCCCCACAATCCGGTCGCGATCTTCGAGACCATCAGGTAGTGGGCATCGCTAGCCTCAGGACGCGCCCACCGCCTGTAGAAATCAATCACCGTCGCCGCCGACAGCGAATTCAGCTCCGCCGCAATCGAGTCGGTGGCGGCCATGATGATTCCAACGATCAACATGCCAATCAGGCCAATGGGCAGCCGGGTCAGGATGAAAGTCGGAATGATGTAGTTGACGTCGGTGAAGTTGGCGTCGTGCTCGGACTCGCGCACCAGATTCGTGGCCTTGGATCGTACCGCCTCCAACTCCGACTCGCGCGTGCGCACGCCAGCCTGTGCCGCGCTCAGACGCCCCGCGTCGCCGCTATTGCGGGCGTCGGATAGCTCGATCGCCGCCGCACGCCGAGCCTCGAACGCGTTGTGATACTCCGATTCGAGCGCACGATAGGCTCCGGCTTCCGGGCCCGCACGCAGCCGTGATTCAGCTTCCGCGCTGAAAATGAGTGGTGCCGGATTGAACGTGTAGAACGCGAACACGAGGATGCCGACGAGCAGGACGATGACCTGCAGCGGGATCTTCCAGTACGCGCTCATCAACAGCGATTGGCGTGCTTCGCCAAGCGACCGCGCCGTCAGATACCGCTGCACCTGACTTTGGTCGGCGCCGAAGTACGAGCAGAACAGAAACAGGGCGGCGATTGTTCCCGACCAGAACGTGTATTGTTCGGTGACATCCCATGAAAAATCGAACGTGCGCAGCCGGCCCGTCGCCGCAGCCACCGCCAGCCCATCGCCCAGGCTCACCCCTTGGGGGAATCCAATGACCGCCGTGATGATGATCACGAATAGCCCGCCGACGATCAGCGACATGGTCTTCACGTCGGTCCACGTCACAGCCTGTACGCCGCCGAACATGGTGTAGACGATGGCCGGGATGGCGATGGCCAGGGACGTCGCTGTCAGGTTCCACCCCAGCACGAGCGACAGGACGACTGCAGGCGCGGACACGATGGCGCCGACAGACAGGCCGCGCGACAACAAGAACAGGAAGCTGGTGAAGCTGCGCGTCTTCGGGTCGAAGCGAGACTCGAGATACTCGTACGCGGTGTAGACGCGTGAGTTGTAGAAGAACGGAACGAGCGTCCACGACAGGATGATCATGGCCAGCGGCAGGCCGAAGTAGAACTGGATGAATCGCATCCCGTCCGCATAGGCCTGACCGGTGGTGCCGATCATGGTGATGGCGCTGAGTTGCGTGGCCATGACCGAGATTCCCGCCGCCCACCAGGGAATGCTTCGCTTGGCGAGAAAATAGCCCTCGATCTCGTCGCTGTCCTTGGTGCGTTTCAGGCCGTCGTAGACAATCCACGTCGTGAACGCGACGACAACAACCCAATCAACCGGATGCATTAGGACTAGAGGAACGCCTGCTGAAGCAACCAGAGGCCGGCGAGGACGATGACCTGTACGAGCAACACTGTTATTACCGACTTCGCCGCGTCACTCGCCATCGTCTTCGGATTCCTCGAAGAACAGCTGCTCGAGCGCCATTCTCCTGATCTCCCAATCGGCGTAGACGGCCTCACCCACGGCAAACCGGCATTGACCCGTCACGTCAAGAGTTACCACGGCGACGAAATCCACGTCCACGTCTTCGCCCTGCACGTGAATACGACGCCCGACCCGCTCGAACCGAACAGAAGCGGTCACTTGTGGAGGTCGGCCAGAGGCCTGGGCGCCGATGCCGGACGAGACCGCCCGAGTGACTTCGAACTCGTCGCCCTCGTCATGGAATTCGAAATGCCACCGATCGTCTCGATTGAATACGCCGTTGCGATGTTGCACGTCGGCGCGAACGCGAGTGCGAAGGTGCTCGAACATTAACGGTGTCGAACACTTCGCTTGCGCGGTAACCCAATCGAAATCGTCGGGAGTCGGGTCGGGTGACATGGCAAGGCCATTCTAGCCTTGTCACAGGTGTAGTGTCCGGCGGTATCCGGATTCGGTGTCGTGTCCGCCTTCAGGCAGACTCAGTCCTCGTGCAAAACGCGGGGGACCCTGGGCTGTCGGTCGCGAGCCGTCACCGAACGCCGACAAAAACGCGCCGAGACTTTGTTCGTCAATGAATAATTCATTCGCACATCTCTCCGATGATGAACTCCTCGCAGCAGTGAAGCGTCTTGCGATGAGTGAATGCCGGGCCACTGCTGCGCTTGTGCGCTCGCTGATGGAGCTCGACGTGCGACGGCTCTACCTGGGCGAGGGCTACTCGTCGCTGTTTACGTATTGCACCCAGGCGCTACACCTCGCCGAGGGCGCTGCGTATAACCGGATCGAGGCGGCCCGCGCGGCGCGGCGCTTCCCGTCGATCCTCGGGGCACTTGAAGATGGTGCAGTCACGTTGACGACCGTTCGGCTTCTCGCACCACATTTGACGATGGCGAATCACGAGGACGTGCTCGCGCGAGCGCGCCCCAAAGGGAAGCGCGAAGTCGAGGCACTGGTTGCCTCGCTGCGCCCGCTACCATCCGTGCCGTCGACGATTCGTAAGCTGCCCGACCCCCGACAGGTCCCGC
>DATCXH010001070.1:0-5120 GCA_036565925.1 Vicinamibacterales bacterium | reverse complement strand
CCGCCGCACAGCCGCAGATCTCACCGGTGCCCAGCACGCGCGACTACTCCAGGCTCGAACCGATTCAGTATCCCGACCCGGACATCATCGCGCTGGCCCCGGCGTTCCGTCGTTACATCGTCTTCAATGCGGCGATCAAGCGGTTGCACATCGGCACGCAGTGGGCCGAAGGCCCGGCGTGGAACGGCAACGGGCATTACCTGGTGTGGAGCGACATCCCCAGCAATGTGCAGATGCGGTGGATCAACGAAGACAGCCGCGTCACGACGTTCCGGAATCCGTCGGGATACAGCAATGGCAACACGTTCGACTACGAGGGCCGCCAGCTCTCGTGCGAACACGGCGGCCGACGAATCGCGCGCTACGAGCGCGACGGCACCGTGACGACCATCGCCGACAAATTCCAGGGCAAGAAGCTCAACTCACCGAATGACATCGTCGTTGCACCTGACGGCGGCATCTGGTTTACCGATCCTTTTTACGGCATTCGCGGCAACTACGAAGGTTTCAAGGCAGAGCAGGAATCGAAGGAGGCCGTCTATCGTGTGGACGGCAAGACTGGACAGATCGCCAAGGTCACCGATGAAGTAGGCCAGCCAAACGGCCTGTGCTTCTCGCCCGACTACAAGAAGCTGTACGTTGCCGATACCGGCATGCCGCGCGACATCAAGGTGTGGGACGTGGATGGCCAGACGCTGCGCAATGGAAAACGCCTCGTGCAGCTCGACATTCCCGGAACCGGTGAACCGTCCGCGGCCGACGGCATTCGCTGCGATGCCGACGGCAACATCTGGGCAGGTGCACGGCCAGGCGTGCAAGTGATCACTGCGGCCGGCGAACGCATCGGGATGATTCGATTGCCTGAGACGTGTGCGAACGTGTGCTTTGGAGGCCCGCGGCGGAATCGACTCTTCATGGCAGCGAGTCAATCGCTGTATGCGGTCTACGTCGAGACTACCGCGGCGCATATCGCCTGATTTAGTTAAACTCCCAAAAAATTTTATCCATCCACGAGTGCTCACTATGAGCATTCGATTACCCGCGGAATTGTGTGGCACGTCATCGAGTGTGGTGATCGTGGTCACACTTTTCTCGACGAGCTTCTGGCTGCCAGCTTGCACGCAGCGCGACCGTGAACCCTGAAGACCCCGAAAGTGCACAGCGGATCGTCGCCGAGTACGCGAGCGTTCTCGAACGACACTTCTCGAACGGCGATCTGCCGGCCACCCTCGAGTCGCTGCCGTATCCGAAACAGACGATCAAGTCGGCGATTCGAACATCCGTCGAAACGATCGCGTCCGCGGGGCTGATGACCGACGAGCTCCGCGAATTCTTAAAGACGGCGTATGTCTCGCTCGCAGATTACGTTGGCGCCGATCTCGTCGCGTTGATGAACGAGTATCGGCGCGCTGCAGATGACGTGGCCGCCGATCGGCGTCTGGCGAATGAGAAGACGTCAGGCGCGGCGTGGCAGACACTCGCCAACAGCGGGACACTCGCCGGAGAGATCGCGCGCACGATCGCGTCAGACGCAGAAGTCCTGTCGGCTGAGTTCAGTAGCTTCTCCGGCTGAATGAATTCCGACTGAGGATTTTTTCCCGCCCGCACACCACGATGGCAGACGCGTTGCAGGCCCGGCCGGGTCGCCGCTCGCTCCATACTCGCGCGGCGTCAGACTCAACTGATCGCCCGCGGACCCCACCGTCGCCCTAACTGCGCTACTGCGGGCAGAGGCAGGAGCAAGTCATGAAGGTCACAGCCTCGCATCCAGCTGCCGGCATTCCTCTGCAGCTCAAATCCCGACAAGACATCGAAGCAGAAATTGAGCGGCGCCTCGCCGAGGAACGTCGTCGTCTCACGCAGTCTCGCGGCGAGGCCGCGAACCCTCGTCACTTTCACCGTCCTATCGAGCGTCCGTTCACAGCAGCAGAGCGCAACCGCGTAACCATTCTGTTCGGCGGGTTGACGTCGAAGCACGAGCGTCTGATTCGTGCGGCTTTCGAATCAGCTGGCTATCACGTCGAGATCATGCCGACGCCCGACGTCGCCGGTTTCCAGCTCGGTAAGGAGTACGGCAACAACGGTCAGTGCAATCCCACGTATTTCATGGTCGGCCACTTAATCAAATACCTGCAGGGTCTCGAGGCTCGAGGCTTGTCGCGTCAGGAGATCGTGGACAACTACGTCTTCTTCACTGCGGGATCGTGCGGACCGTGCCGGTTCGGGATGTACGAGGCTGAGTATCGTCTTGGCGTGCAGAACGCCGGGTTCGACGGGTTCCGCATCCTCCTCTTTCAACAGGACGACGGGATCAATGCGGCGTCGGGCGAAGCCGGTCTGAAGTTCACCGTCGATTTCGGATTGGGTGCATTCAACGCGCTGAACTTCGGCGATGTCCTGAACGACGTCAGTTATCAAATTCGGCCCTACGAAATGGTGCCGGGTCAGACCGATCGTGTCTTCCAGGATGCGATGAATCGCCTCACTGAGTCACTGCGCGATCGCCGCATGTTTCATCTTGCCGATGCGAGGCCGGAATGGCTGGCGAAATGGATGGCTTCGAAGCGCAAGATCGAAGGCGCTTCCAGCACGCTGGGGAAAATCGTCGATCACCTGTGGGGCAAACAGACGAAGGAGTTCCTTCGCGAGGCGAGCGAGCGCATCGGTTCGATCGAGGTCGATCGTCTGCGCGTGAAGCCGCTCGTCAAAGTGACCGGTGAGTTCTTCGCGCAGACAACGGAAGGCGACGGCAACTTCCATATGTTCCAGTTCCTCGAGCGCGAAGGCGCCGAGGTCAAGGTCGAGCCGATCGCCAACTGGATCATGTATCTGCTGTGGCAGTCGAAAGCACGCCACGCCGATCGCAAGTGGCTCGACATGACCCGGCCGAAGCCGTGGATGTTGCACAAGCGCGCGCTCTGTGAACTGAAGTTCCGGCAGAAGCAGATGTTCTTCGGGATCGGCGAAACGCTTTACGCACATCTTTACAACCGAATCATCACCGGTCTCGGCGGCATCGGGCATCCGCTGCTCGACATGCAGGAACTCGCGCGACTCGCGCAGCCGTACTACCACCGGTTTGCGCGCGGCGGCGAAGGCCATCTCGAGGTCGCCAAGAACATCTACTACACCGTGCACAAGAAAGCGCACATGGTGCTCAGCCTCAAGCCGTTCGGCTGCATGCCGTCCTCGCAATCAGATGGCGTCCAGTCGGCGGTGATGAATCACTTCAAGGACATGATCTTCCTGCCGATCGAGACGTCGGGCGAGGGCGAGATCAACGCGCACAGCCGTGTGCAGATGGCGCTCGGGGAAGCGAAGGCCAAGGCGAAGACCGAATTCCAGCAGGCGTTCGAGTCAACCGGCAAGCGCTTCGACGATGTCAAAGAGTTCGTTGCCGAGCATCCAGAATTGCGGCATCCGTTCTACCGAGTACCGCATCGTGAGGGAATTACCGGCACGGCGGCGAATTTCGCGCTGCACGTCAGCGATCTGATGGACCGGCGGCGACCGCAGTTCGCGTTCGCTCGCAGTCGCCGGATGGCCCCTGTGCGTGCGGGTCACGAGGGTTAGCCCCATGACGCCGCAACTCCTCGTCGGAATCGATGTCGGCTCCACGACCGTCAAGGCGGTGGCCGTCGATGCGGCTACGGACGCAATCGTGTGGTCGGACTATCAACGGCACGAGACGAAGCAGCCCGAGAAGACGCTCGAGTTCCTCTGTCGTCTCGAGGCAGATCTGCAGATCGGTCCCGCGAACTGCCGCGCCTTCATCACCGGATCGGGCGGCAGCAATCTCGCGTCGCTCATTGGTGCGAAGTTCGTGCAGGAAGTGACGGCCGTGTCGCTCGCGGTCGAGAAACTGCATCCCGAGGTGCACTCGGTCATCGAACTCGGCGGCCAGGACGCGAAGATCATCGTCTTCAAGGAAGATCCCGAGACCGGACGCAAGAAGAAGATTCCGTCGATGAACGACAAATGCGCCGGCGGCACTGGCGCGGTCATCGACAAGATCAACGCCAAGCTGAAGATTCCGCCGATCGAGCTTGGCGACCAGGGCTATCACAACATCAAGCTGCACAAGGTCGCGGGCAAATGCGGCGTGTTTGCCGAGACCGACATCAATGGTCTGCAGAAAGAAGGGACGCCTTCCGACGAGTTGATGGCGTCGCTCTTCGACGCGATCGTCCTGCAGAACCTGACCGTGCTCACGCGTGGGCACACGCTGCGGCCGCACGTGCTGCTGCTCGGTGGACCGAACACCTTCATCCGTGGCATGCGCGAGGCATGGCAGCACAACATCCCGAAGATGTGGGCCGAACGCGGCGTCGAGATTCCTGACGGAGAGAGTCCGGAAACGCTGATCAAGACACCGCAGAACGCGCAGTACTTTGCCGCCCTGGGGGCGATCGAGTTCGGCAAGGACGAGGAAGACGCGGTCGGCCGCTACACAGGGACGACGGCGCTCGAGCATTACATCAACGTCGGGCGGCTCGAGGAGAAGGCGGCGTCCGGAGGCCGCGGGTTGAGCACGTCGAACGAGGAGCTCGAGTCATTCAAGAAGCAGTACGCCGCGAAGCATTTCACACCCGCCACGTTTGCTCGAGGCGAGAACGTCCAGGTCTTCGTCGGGCTCGATGGAGGCTCGACGTCCACCAAGGGCGTGTTGTTGTCCACCGAGGGCGATGTGCTGTGCAAGGCGTATCAGCTCTCGAAGGGCAATCCCATCCAGGACACCATCGACATCTTCGACGAGTTGCGCGCGCAGGTGGAATCGGCTGGTGCGTCGATCGAGGTGCTCGGTGTCGGCACGACGGGCTACGCGAAAGACGTCCTGAAGGACGTGCTGGCGGCTGACGCCGCCCTCGTGGAAACCGTGGCCCACACTGAATCGGCGATCAAGTACTACAAGGACCCACACGTCATCGTCGATGTGGGCGGCCAGGACATCAAGCTGATCGTGCTGAACGAAGGCCGGGTGAAGGATTTCAAGCTCAATACTCAGTGCTCGGCTGGCAACGGGTACTTCCTGCAGTCGACCGCGGAGACGTTCGGGATTCCGGTGAAGGAGTTCGCCGACCGGGCATTTGCCGCCAACGCGATGCCGATGTTCGGCTACG
>DATCXH010000449.1:0-10001 GCA_036565925.1 Vicinamibacterales bacterium | reverse complement strand
GGTCAGCCGACCACCGCGTCTGCTGGAAGGCGCGCCTGCTTCCGCTGACCCGAGCAGCGTCAGTCGAGCGAACGTGTTCGTGCTTGGCCGTGTCAGCCATCAGTTGAACACGTTCCCGAGCGGTCACGTCGCCGTGACGATGGCTGCGGCGTTCGCTGCGGGTGCTGTTGCGCCGGTGGCCGGTCTCGTACTCGGAATGTTCGCGACTGGTGTGGCGCTCGGAGCTGTGGCCGGCCGCTACCACTACGTTATCGACGTCATGCTCGGCGTCGTGCTCGGGATCGTCGCGGGTGTCGCGGTGACCGTCGCGTCTGCCCGCTGACTAACCGCGTCTCATTCGCACGACGAGAATCGGCGGAATGTCCGGCATGTCGTTCCACTTCACGCTGGCTTTCGGCGTCTCCATCGGCGCGAAACCGGGTTCTTCAAAGCCATCGACGACAAAGCCGGCATCAAAGCCGTGCTGCAGCAAGCGGCTCAGCGGACGATGAAAGAAGAACTGCGGCTCCGGCTGGCCAATGATGCCCTCGGTCTTTCGTGCCGAGGACGACAAGTACGATGACACCTTCACGCCGGTACGAATGACATGTCGGCCCGGGCCATCTTCGTACATCTCTGCGAACCGTTGCATCGTTGCCGAATGGAAGCAGGGGTGAGTCACGGAAAAGACGAACGCGCCGTCTCGGGGAAGTAGTCGGCCCAGTGCGGCGAACAGCGGAGCGATCTCCGGCATGTCCATCAGCGCCATGGTGCAGACGGCTTTCGTGAAATGGTTGCCGTCGAGCGACAGCAGGTCGTCAGTACTTGCCGCGTCGAGCACGCGGTAATCGATCGATGCATCGGCAGGTGTACGCTCGCGAGCGCGGGCGATGAACTCGGTGCTCGTGTCGATCGCCACGACCTTTGCGCCGAGCGTCGCCATGTGACGCGCGAATCGTCCCGCACCGCAGGCGACATCGAGAATCGTGTCGCCACTGGTGACGTTCAGAAGACGCTCGGTGGCCGGTTCGATGAGCAGGGTCTGAAAATCATTGCCCTCGCCGATGCGGTCATCCCACCAGCGGGCATTGGCATTCCAGATCCGTCGGTTCTCTTCTACGTGTTCGGGAAAGTCGGCCTTCATCGGCTCACTTCAACAGGACCGCGCGTCGCCTGATCGATCTGTCGTATGGCGCCAAGGTGATACGCGAGGTGGGCGATGGTGCCGACGATCCCGTTCAGCTCGATCGCTTGCACCTCACGCGGCGAGCCCAGGGCTTCGAGCCATCGAGCGGTTTCGCTGCGCAGCTCCGCGCGTCGCGTCTGCCATTCCTCGTCAGACACCGTCGTCTTCTTCCAACTGGTGATCCAGTCGGCGGTGCCGAACGGGTTGTCGCCGGTGCTCCAGCGATTCATCAGTGACAGGCCGTAGCGAAGATGATCGACGTGGGCGGCGATCGACGATCCCGTCGCTGTCAGTGCGGACGCGGCTTGCGCCGACAGCTTATCCAGCGAGCGGAGCAGGCCTTCGTCGCCGGCGTTCAATATGTACGCGCCGTCCTTCGGCGCGCCGTTCACGAGCTCGCTGAACAGTACGGTCAACGTTTTCGAGAGTTCATCAGTGCGCATAGTCGTCAATCCGACCCAATCGTAGCTTGGGTTAGACTCGCCGCTCTTTGTCGTTTAGATCCGTAGGAGCTGCGCCATGCCGCTGTCCTCGGGAACCGCGCTCGGTGTTTACCGGATCAGCAGTCTGATCGGGAAAGGGGGCATGGGCGAGGTGTATCGCGCCCGCGACGAGAAGCTTGGACGCGACGTCGCGCTGAAAGTCCTGCCATCCGAGTTCGCGTCAGACCCGGACCGCTTCCGCTCGCTCGATGCAGGAACCTCGACCAACGCCGCCTTGTATTCAATGTCCGCGGATGGAGGTCCGCGGACACTCGTGGCAAGGTCGGGCGATTTTCCGCTCGCCATGCCCTGGTCCCTCACCACGGACGGCCGAATGCTGGCCCTGGTCAACGCGCGCAGCCTCCAGGAGGTGCAACTTGCGACGCTCGATCTTCAGGGCAAAGACGCATTTCAACTGTTGCTGAAGGGTCCACAGATAGTGAGCGAGCCGGCCGTGGCGCCGAACGGACAGCGGATGGCGTACCTGGAAGCGACCACGCCGGGCGGGACCTCGGAGATCAACATCCGCCCATTCCCTGACGTGTCACGACAGCGATATCCGATCGAGCGGCGTAACTCCGGTGTTCTCGCGCGACGGCTCGGAATTGTTCTTCTCCGACGGCAGCGGCCTCTCGTCGGTGTCGGTGTCGTATCAACCCACGCTGCGAATCGGTGCTGTCCAGCAGCTGTTCCGCGGTCAGTACTGGTGGGGTGTTGCCCGACCGAATGGAGGGTTTGGCAGAGCCTGGGATGTCGATCGCCGACGCGATCGGTTCCTGATGATCCGGATGCCGGGCGCAGTGAACCCCGGAAGCGCCCAGGCGCCGCCGCCGCCGATTCGTGTGAATGTCGTGCTGAACTGGCTCAACGAGCTGAAGGCGCGCGCTGCGAAATGAGAGCGGTTATCGTTCGCACGTCTTCATCTTGTGTTCCAGCGAACCATGCAGTGAGCGTGTTCCACGCGTCGCGCGCACCGGATGTCCCTAACGAACGCGCAGCACAGTCCTCGAACTTCGCTGACAACGCTTCATTCGTCAGCCTCCCTGGATAACCGCGCGCGCCATCGGCTTGCTCCGACCATTCGCGGCCGTCGCGCAGACCAACGGTGACTCGCGCCTGCGAGAGCGGCGAAGCCGAGTCGAACGCCGTATTCGCGCGCAGCGCGACCCGCGGCATCAGCGACTGCACGTCAGGGTGATGGATCGACTCGGGCGTGAATGTGTCTATACCGATCCGCGGAAAGACGACAGCGGCAGCCGCGCAGAAGGGCATGCTGAACTTGGCCTCCAGGCCAGTGGACGGATTCGGGTGAATGAGCAGTCGCGGCGTCATCGAATCGACTTCGACATCGATCGACGCGACCTGATCGGCTGTGATATGGGCGCGTCGCACGATCGCACTCAGCGCATCGAGCGGTGGATGGGTCGCCGCGCATGACGGATACAACTTGACGGTCACGCCTGTCTCTTCGATCTCCCACCGCGTACCGAGATCGGCAACTGCGGCATCGAGCGACGTGTGCTCGCTGTCCATCGCAGCGAGATAGCCCTGCGGTCCATCGATCGCGTGAGGACTCGCGGTGAATCCGCGTCTGGCGAGTTGCGCCGCGGTGACTCCGTTGCGCGCCGCCATGCCCGCATGCAGCGGCTTCACCATGCTCCCTAAGTTCTCTTTCAACCCGCATGCAGACGAGGCCGCGATGCCGAGCGCGTGACGCGTGGCGACGAGGTCGAGGCCGAGCGCTCGCGAGACCGCGGCCGCTGCGCCGATCGTGCCGATTGATGATGTGCAGTGCCAGCCGCGTCGATGGTAGTGACGGGGGTTCATGACCAGACCAAGCCGACACTCGATCTCGAACCCGACGACGTACGCGTCGAGGAGTGTGCGTGCGTTCGCAGCAGTGATCTCACCAGCCGCGAGCAGTGCGGGCACGAGCACGCAGCTCGGATGCGCGAGCGATACGAAACACATGTCGTCGTAATCGAGCGCGTGTGCGGCAACGCCGTTGGCAAACGCCGCATACGCGGGGCTGGTGGTGATGGACGTGCCGACGACGCGACAGTCACCGGTGCCTTCGTCATTCGCGAGCGATTGCGCGATGCGTGCGGCAGGCTCGCCGGCGCCAGCGAGCATTACGCCACACGTATCAATGAACGCTATCGACGCGCGTTGCCGAGCTTCCTCTGATATGGCTGTCTCGACGATGAAGCCGCTGATGACCTCGATGCCGTCGATGAACGCGATGCTCATGTCGATCGCTCCCAACACTTCACCATCCGAACCCGTCAAATGTTAAACAGTTTTAAGCTCGTTTCGCGATCCGAAACAGATTGCGCATGCGATTCGACAGGGAGCACAATCCCCAGCACACCACAAGCGGGGCGGCCGAGTTCCTCGGCTCTTCGGAGGTTGATGATGCAGCGACTACTACGGGTGATCGTACTCACATCGATGGCGCTGATGCCGGCCACCGTGTTTGCGCAGGCCTCGATCGTCGGCACGGTACGCGACGCGTCGGGGGCGGTACTGCCGGGCGTCACAGTGGAAGCATCAAGTCCCGCGCTGATCGAAAAGACGCGTTCGGTGACAAGCAATGGCGTTGGTCAGTATTCGATTCAGGATTTGCGGCCGGGCACGTACTCCGTCACGTTCACGCTGCAAGGGTTCAGCCCAGTCAAGCGTGACGGAATCGAGCTGACTGGAAGCTTCATTGCGACGGTGAACGCTGACCTGCGAGTCGGCGGTGTCGCGGAAACGATTACGGTGAGTGGAGAGGCGCCGGTCGTGGACGTCACGAGCGCGCGCACTGAGCAGACCATCGACGGCAAGACGGTGGCCGAAATTCCGACCTCGCGCCTCTATTCCTCACTCACGCAGCTCGTGCCCGCGCTCAACGTGCAGGGCAACGACGTCGGCGGGTCGCAAGGAAACGTGTTCAGCGTGTTCCAGATTCACGGTGGTCGTCGCAACGAAGGACAGGTCCTCGTCGACGGCATGAGCGCTGGCTACCAAGGCATGGGCGTGTCGGGATACGCGCCCGAGGTCGGCAACTCGCAGGAAATCGTGTTCTCCCTCAGCGGCGGCCTCGGTGAAGCGACGACGGGCGGTCCGCAGTTGAACATCATCGGCAAGCAGGGTGGAAACCGGTTTGCCGGAAGTTTCTTCATCAATGGCTCGGGAAGCGCGTTCGTCAACGACAACCTGAGTGATGAACAGCGGGCCAAGGGGCTCTCGACGCCGCTGAAGCCGATTAAGCTCTGGGACGTCAACCCGTCGTTCGGCGGCCCGATCAAGCGTGACAGGCTGTGGTTCTTTGCCACGTACCGTTACCAGTACAACCTGCAGTCGGTCGCCAGCATGTGGGACAACAAGAATGCCGGCGATAACACCAAGTGGACCTACGACCCGGATTTCACGAAGCAGTCGAAAGACGACGGCGAATGGAGGAACCATTCCGTCCGCCTGACGTGGCAGGTGACGCCGCGAAACAAGATTGTCGGCTGGACCGACCTGCACTACAACTGTCTGCACTGCGATGCCGGTGGTTCGAGCTCAGGTCTCACCTTCACAGGCCTCATTGCGACGAGAGAGGCGCTGCAACGGAACGAGAACCATCCGAGCAGTCTTACGCAGGTCAGTTGGACCTCGCCGCTCACGAATCGCGTGTTGCTCGACGCCAATGTGCAAATCGGGCCGAACTTCTGGTGGGGGGCCCAGCAGAAGAATTCATTCGATCCGGACACGATTCCAGTCCAGGACGATGCGCTCACGATCAACACGCCAAGCGGTCCGGTCACCTATACCGGCCTGAACTACCGGTCAGCCAACTGGTCGGGGCATACCGGGTTCACCCGCGTCTATCAGGGCGCCGTGTCGTACGTGACCGGATCGCACTCGGCGAAAGTCGGTGCCCGCTTCCACCAGAACGACTCGACGTTCCCGAAAAACTTCTACAACAACGCGCAGCTCAAGTACAACTTCCGTGGCGGCGTTCCTTACCAATTGACGATGTACGCCGATCAGGGATCGGACCAGAACCAGCAACAGAAGATCTTCGCCGCGTATGCGCAAGATCGCTGGACGGTCAACCGGCTGTCGCTCCAGGGCGGGCTGCGCTTCGAGCATCTCTCGGACTATTTCCCCGAGCAGCAGATGTTCGCGAACCGCTTCCTGCCGACTGCAGTCGTGTTCCCTGATCAGGCCGGTCCGTTGAGCCTCAACGATATCCAGCCGCGGTTTGGCGTGTCCTACGATGTGCTGGGGAACGGCAAGACGGCGGCGAAGTTCTTTCTGGGCCGCTACATCACCACAACCAACACTGTCGACGAATGGCTGTCCTACAGTCCGGCGGGCAACGGCCATTTCGTGACACAAGCCAACCGGCCGTGGACCGACTCGAACACCAACTTCGTGCCCGAATGCGACCTGTTGAATCCTGCCGCCAACGGCGAGTGCGGTGCGATGTCGAATCCGAACTTCGGGAAGGGTATCAACCCGTTGACAATCGATCCCGACACGACGAGTGGGTGGAACAAGCGAGAGTACAGCTGGGATATGACCGTGGGCGTCACCCAGGAAGTCGCACCGAGGGTCTCGGTCGAAGCGAACTACATCCGAAGAACCTGGGGCAACCTGAAGACCACGATCAACCGCGCGCTGACGCCGGCCGACTTCGATGCGTTCGTGTACAACGTGCCGCAGGACAGCCGGTTGCCCGGCGGCGGCGGATACGCGCTCACGTTCCTTGACGTGAAGCCAGCGAAGTTCGGGATCATCGACAACTTCCAGACCTTCACCAATAACGTCGGAGGCTCGTCGAACAACTATAACGGCGTGGACTTCAACGTCACCGCGCGCCTGCGCGATGTCACGATCCAGGGTGGCACGAGCACGGGCAATGTCGTCGAAGACGAATGCGGTGTCGTTGCAGCACATCCGGAAACGTACATTTCCGGTCTCGGCTGGGGCGGCACGCTCGACTTCTTCAAGCAGTTCAACCCCTCACTCGGACAGTGGCCGCAGTCCTTTTGCCGTCGCGAGTCGGGGTGGAATACGAACATCAAGGGCCTGGCGTCGTACAACGTGCCCAGGATCGATGTCCTGCTCAGCGGAACGTGGCACAGCGTGCAGTATCCCGGTAACAACTTCCCGAGCGTCACGAGCCAGAGTCTCGGCGGGCAGGTCCTCGCGGTGCCAAGCGTTGAAACCAACCTTGGTCGGCCACTGTCGAGCGGGCTGCCAATCGAGTTCCTCAACATCGTCGAGCCCGGCAAGTTGAACTATGAGCGCTTGAGCCAGGCCGACGTGCGTGTGGGCAAGAACCTGCGATTCGGCCGCACGAGGACGCTGGTGGCGCTCGATATTTTCAACGTCTTCAATTCGAACACGCCGGATGTGTATCAGGGTACCTACACCGCGCCGGGGCCAACATCGACGTTCCTGAACCCGCTGTCGATCACGGTGGGTCGCTTCTTCAAGGTCAGCGCGCAACTCGACTTCTGATCTGAAGCAACCGAGAACAACGGAGATCAGAATCTTGATCTCCGTTGTTCTGTGCTCCGTGTAATCTGACGCGATGGACCTGGCGTCGATTCCCGCCTTTGCGAGTGACGACACGTTTCACGTCATCATCGAGACGCCTCGTGGGTCCACGCTGAAGTTGAAGTACGACTCGCGCTGGCAGGCGATGTCCATATCACGCCCGCTCCCGCTCGGCGTGATGTATCCCTACGACTGGGGATTCGTGCCGTCCACGTCGGCGCCAGACGGCGACCCGCTCGATGCGATGTTGCTCTGGGACGTCGCAGCACCTCCCGGTCTCGTCGTCGAATGCCGTGCGATCGGTGTGCTGCAGGTCGAGCAGAACCGCACGCGCGACGATCGCTCGCAGCGCATTCGCAATGATCGCGTCATGGCGATTCCAGTCGAGGCACGACGCGAACGCGACGTCCGCGACCTCGGCGCGTTTAGCGAGCGCGTTCGACAGGAACTCGAACACTTTGCGCTCGCGGCGATAGCGCTCGAAGGAAAGGATCTGCAGATCCTGGGCTGGGGCGATGCCGCGACAGCCCTCGAGCTCGTGCGAGCGAGTGCAAAAAAGTAGGCTCTATTCCTTGCCGACCATGTGCAGCCCGCTCTTCTCGTTGTCATTGCAGTGGTAGTCGAGCAGGTCGGTGTCGAGCACGATCTTCTGAACCAGCTTCACGGTCCACGGACGGGTGTACACCTTCGCATCGTCGATGGTGAGATCGATCTCGAGGCGGCCGTAGTTCACGCGCCGGAAACGCTCGGTCATTTTTGCGGCCTCGCTGATCGGACTGCCGTTGCGATCGAGCCAGGTGCCCTCGCGTAGGCCATTGGTCTGTACGACCAGCGCATCGCCTTCCCATCGTCCGGTCGAGTAGCCGTTGAAGGTTGGATCCGGATCGCTCGGCAGCGGACGGCCATCGAGGAAGATCTGCCGGTAGGTGACGTCGCGCTCCGACAGAATCACGAAGAGATCTGGAAGCTGAAGGAATTTTCGGAACGGTGGATATGTAAGGATTCGCACCGCACCACCGGGCTTGCAGAATCCCACCGGGTCGTCTTTGCCCAACTGCGCGGTACGCTCCTTGACCAGCGCAGCCGCCCAGGGTTGATACGGAAGGGTTCCACCGGGCAGCTTCGCGCCAAGGTTTCGAAACTCAACGCCAACGGCGTAGTCGACCTGACATCCTCCAGCGGGGCACGGCGCATCCGGCTCGAGCTGCCAGATGCCCGAGAAGTCGGGCTTGCCATCAGCGGTGCGTGGTGATGGCGCCTCGAGATTGGGTTTCCCATCCGCGCCGCGCGGCACGCCGCGTGTCGGATAGTTCAGCCACTGGGCATCAAGACTGACACTAAGAGCAAGCGCCGACGCGACAATCAAGCGGATGTGCATAGAAGCCTTCCTGCGATGTGCATTATCCACGAATCGCTCAGGCGCATCCGGGACTCCTCGCGCGGGCTGATATGCTGGTTCGCCGTATGACCTCCGCGAACCGGGCGACCAGTCTGGGTGAGTTTGTCACCTTGATGGCGACGCTCACTGCGCTCGCCGCGATGTCAATCGACATGGTGCTGCCGGCGCTTCCCTCGATCGGCACGTCGCTTGGCGTCGAGCGCGCGAACGACAATCAACTCGTCGTCTCGTTGCTGTTCCTCGGCTTCGGTCTCGGTCAGCTGTTCTATGGGCCGTTGTCAGATGCCGTCGGCCGCAAGCCGGCGGCCTTCGCGGGACTCACGCTTTTTTCCGCGGGATGCGTGTTGGCGCTGACGTCGCGAAGCTTTCCGATGATGCTGGCGGGACGGTTTCTGCAGGGCCTTGGTGTGGCGGGGCCGCGAACGATCACGATCGCATTGGTTCGCGATCGATTTGAAGGGCGCGAGATGGCGCGCGTGATGTCGCTCATCACCGTCGTCTTCATCCTCGTTCCTGTCGTCGCTCCTGGCATAGGCCAGGCGGTCCTGGCGCTATGGGGATGGCGGGCGATCTTTGGTGTGTATCTGGCGACCGGACTCGTCGCCACAATCTGGTTCGCCGTGCGCCAGGAGGAGACGCTGCCGCGCGAGCGCCGCATTCCATTGGCCATCGGCCGCATCGTCGCAGCGACGCGCGAGGTGGTAGGTCATCGGCAATCGATCGGCTACACGGTGGCCAGCGGCCTCATCTTCGGAGCGCTGCTCGGATATTTGAGCTCGGCGCAGCAAATCCTCCAGGAGGAGTACTCACTCGGGCCCCGCTTTCCGATCTTCTTCGCGATGGTGGCGATCTCCATCGGCGCCGCGTCGTTCATTAATGCGAGCCTGGTCCTTCGTTACGGTATGCGACTGCTCGCAACGTGGTCGCTGCGCGGCATCTTTGTTGTGTCGATCGTGTTCGGCGCGATTGCCACCATGTGGTCGGGCCAGCCACCGCTGTGGGGGCTGATGATGTATCTAATGGCGTCCTTCTTCGGCATCGGCGTGCTGTTTGGCAATCTCAATGCGCTGGCCATGCAGCCCCTTGGTCACATCGCCGGCACTGGCGCAGCCATCGTCGGCGCGACCTCGATGCTCATCTCGCTGGTGTTAGGCACGTTGATCGGCCAGAGCTATAACGGGACGGTGCTGCCGCTGGTGATTGGGTTTGGCGCGCTGAGCGCGTCCGCGATGCTTGTCTCGTGGTGGGCTGAGAGCGGCGCACGTCAGCCCGATCCCACGCCGCTTGCCGCCGCCGAAACGCCGACTGGCGAGATCGGCTGACGCAACTCTTGATGCGACTCTCACAGGCTGTGAACATCGCCGACTTGCGGCGGATGGCGCAGCGCCGTCTCCCGCCTGTCGTCTTCGACTAC
>DATCXH010000306.1:0-4461 GCA_036565925.1 Vicinamibacterales bacterium | reverse complement strand
CGCCGGGATCTCCGTCTCCATCGTCGTGTTCGAGCTGGGAACGATCTGACCGATGCGGTAGGTACGAGGGTTCGTCATCCGATTTATCGAAGTGGGACTTGTTCCCGCCACAACCCAAGCGCTTTCTGCGCCGGGCGATCCGACAGACTGAAGAGCACCGCATCGTCCTGGGCTTCGTGCGAGAGCGGCGCCCATGATGGTGCGACGAAGATGTCGCGCGGTCCCCACGAATAGCTCGTGTCACCGATCCGCGTGCGGCCATGCCCTTCGACGACCACGAAGATCGTCGCGTCAGTCTGGCGATACGGCGTGCCGCGGAAGCCTTTGGGCAGCAGCTGCATGAACGCGCCGATCGTCGGCATCGGGTACCCGCCGGTCGCCGGGTTCACGAAGCGCATCTTGATGCCGTGGCACTCGTGCACCGGTCCTGAGCGCCGCATCTCCTCCAGCGTCTCGCGACTGCGTGAGTACGGGTAGTTGAAGATGGGCGACGAGGGACGTGAGGGCGAAAAATCGACCGGCAGCATGTTGGCGCCGTATCGATAGAGCGAGTCACCGTCAGGAATGGTATTCGGCTGAATCTCACCGGGATAGTGCTCGGCGAAGCTCGTGTCGAACAGGTTGACGATCGGGATGTCCAAGCCGTCGAGCCAGACAGTTGGCTCGTCACCCGGGTTGCCGTGATCGTGATACGTCCACGACGGCGTGAGGATGAAGTCTCCCGGGCTCATTTGCGTGCGCTCGCCTTCGACGGCGGTGTACGCGCCACTGCCCTCGATCACGAAGCGCAGCGCCGCCGTCGCGTGACGATGACAACGCGCGACCTCGCCCGGAAGAATCAACTGCAGACCGACGTAGAGACTACTGGTTGCTCGCGAACGGCCGCGGAGTCCCGGATTCTCGAGGATCAGCACGCGCCGCTCGGCTTCTTTTTCGGTGAGCAGCCGACCCGCTTCCATCAGCAGCGGACGCAGATCGTCGTAGTGCCACAGAACAGGAACGGCCTCAGGACGCGGCTCCGGCGGAATGATGGCGCCGAGCACTTCCCACAGCGGCGCCGCGCCACGTTCGTTCAGGCGCTCGTAGAACTCCTTGCGCTCGGGAGTGAGCGACGGCTTGGTGAAGAACGTGGTGCTCGCGCCATCCATATCAATCAATCAATGCTCAATGCCCAATGCTCAATGCCCAATGCTCAATGCCCAATGCCCAATGCTCAATGCCCAATGCCCAATGCTCAATGACCAATGCTCAAGGTTCAATGCTCAACGCTGATTTGATTTGGGCCTTGGCCATTGGGCCTTGGGCCTTGGGCATTGAATTACGCCCCCGCGGTCGCGCCACTCATCTCGGAGGCGGCTCGTGTCGAGTCGGCCCTGGTGGCTACGGTCATGGTCCCGACCTTGTCGATCGTCGCCACGATGCGATCGCCGGCCTGAATCGGGCTCACGCCTTCAGGCGTACCAGTGAAAAGCAAATCGCCAGGCTGCAGCGTGTAGAACGCCGAGGCCAGCTCGATCAGCTCGGGCACGCCGAGAATCATGTACTTCGTGTTCGAGTGCTGACGCTCCTCGTCGTTGACGGTGATCTGCAGATCGAGCACACCAGGATCGGGGATCTCATCAGCGGTGACGAGCCACGGCCCGAGCACGCTGTACGAATCCGGCGACTTGCGGAAGCTCCGGTCTTCGCTCCCGCGAATCGAGATGTCGAGACCGATCGAATACCCGGCGACGTAGGACAGCGCTTCATCGCGCTTGACGCGGCTCGCCGTGCGGCCAATGACCACCGCGAGCTCCACTTCATGATCGGTGCGTCGCTTGGCACACCGAACGACGATGCCCTGGCCCGGTCCGACGAGCGAGCTCGTCGCCTTGAGAAACAGGCCCGCCGTCTGAATCGTGAAGGTGTTGCCCGGATTGTTGCCGTGGAGCTGTGGATTGTCGCGCACCTCATTGAGATGCTTCTGATAGTTCACCGGCGCGGCGATGATCTTGCCCGGATTCGCGACCGGGCTGAGCAGGGTCACGCTGTCGAGGGGCACCGATGGCGCATCCTTCGCTATCGCGCGCGCGCGTGTGCTGACGGCCTCGAGGTTCGCTATGAAGATGTCGTGTTGCGGGAACGGATAGGTATACCGCGGCAATACATCGAGGGCTGCGGTGACATCGCGCACGATGTCGCCCTCGACCAGTCCCAGTCGTTCGTCACCAAACCTGCAAAATTTCATCGATGTCCTCTCGCCCTACTGCCTGCGCCTAAGGAGTGGTGCACGGTGTGGGGTTCCAACCGGCGGTTCCGTTTTCCTTCTTGAATTGGACCGTGCGCACGTAGGGGCCGTTCAGATATTGCGCATCCTCGAGGATGTTCGTCACTACTAGGTACGTGTTACCGTCCGGCTCGGTGATCGTGGTGAACCACTCGGTCATCGAAGCATTCGCGCCGTACGGCACACCGTTACGGCGGTAATAGCCGGGTCGCATACGCGTCGTCGTGACGCGCATCGAGGACCCAGGCCGAAGCGCCGAGCCGCCTTCAGCACCACCGCCGCCGCCACGTCGTCCGCGTCCACCGCCGGGCAGTTCCCATGCAGCGGTCGAGAACCCTTGCCACGTCGGTTCACCGCTTGGCTGCGGATTGCCGAAGTTGAAGAGACGCGTCTGCTGTCCGGTGTCGGTTTCCAGCTTCAGCGTGTTCTCGTTCTCCCAGCTGATACGAAGACGTCCTGGCCAGTGCATGATGCCGCCAGCGCCGTACGCCTTGCATGCCTCGCCCGCTGCTTGATCCTTCGCCGGATCCCACTGCTCCGCCACCTTGCGTCCGGCGTCGTTCACCGGGAGATAGAGGACGTCGCCTTTGGGCGGCGACACCATGCGCCATCGCCAATCGTCGGTGACGAGTGATACCCACTGACCAGTGAGATCGAGCGGTGCCGATGCCTGCGCGGAGACGGGCGCACCGCCCTGACCACGACCACCACGCTGCGCGTCGAGCGACACTGCCGCAGCGATCAGCAATACCGGAATGATCCGTACACCCTTCATGGTTTTTTCGCCGGAGCAGGTGCCTTGCGTGTCGTGTCCGGCTTCGGTGTAGTGTCCGGCTTTCCCGGGCGCCGAAGCGCATTGCGCGAAGGCGGCAGCCGGACCTCGTTGCTGAGCGTCTTGTACACCGCTTCGATGAAGTTGGCCGTGGTCCATGGTCCCGTCGTGGACCCGTATTCCGTGTCGTAGTCGCCGCTGACATTGGCCGCTTTCACCTGATCAAGGGTTCGGCCTTTCTTGATCAGATCCTCGACACGATCGCGAATGATGGTCAGCATGTCGCGGTAGTAGGCAACATCCGCTGAATCGATGAGACGTCCATGTCCCGGCACCATCAGCGTACCGCCCTCGAGACGGAACTCGGCGATCGACATGTCGAGCACGCGATTCAGGCCCTCGATCACGCCGTTGATCGTTCCTCCCTTGGCCACATCGATCACCGGATACGCCCCCGTCGACATCAAATCGCCCATCGCGATGACGTCAGTACCTCGGAAGTGCACAATCGAGTCACCATCGGTGTGCGCCTTCGGCATGTGAAAGAGCTGGACACCTTCGCCGTTGAAGTAGTGACTCAGCTTGTAGAAATCCACGAAGTAGGCGTCGGTCGGCAGCGCGTCGGCGGGCACCGCTCCCTGCCCCTCGCCCTGCGCCGCCATCCGCGACAGCACGTTTTCGTGCGCGAGGATTGCAGCCCCTTCGGTCGCGTCGGCGATATTGCCGGCGACGTTGCCACCGGTGAACGTGTGACCCGCCTTGCGCAGCTTCTCGTTGCCGCCGACGTGATCCGGATCGGCGCTGGTGTTGAGGATGTAGCGAATCGGCTTGGGCGGCGCGGTGATGTGCCGCTCGGACACTGACGATCGCGTTTCCGCCCCGAATCCAAGTGGCTTCGGTTCATTCCGCACGGTCCATTCGCGCTGCAGGCGCTGCACCGCCGCGATCACTTCGTCGCTCATCTCCGCGCGCCCGGCATCGACGATGAGGACGCCGTCGTTGCCCACCGACACGACGATATTGGCGCCAGCGCCGAATAGCGCGTAAACGTTACCGCGGACCGGAAGGACCTCGACCTCACCCGCGGGCGGCGCCTGCGTCATCGGCGCACGCGTGAATTTCGACGGCTGTACGGATTGCTGCTGTGCGTCGAGCGGCAGCACCACGACGGCCGACACCAACAAAGCTCCGATCATCGTCAGGGCTCGCGCGGTCATTTGCTCTCCGGGCCGAGGCCGCCGCGCGATCGCGGAATCTTCGAACGGATCTCGGGATACATGTTTCCCGCGCCGGCCATGACGACATCGAGCGGGATGTTGTAGCGCTTGGCAAACCAGCTGACGTCGGGATTCGTGCCGGGCAGATAGTGCGGAACCACTCCGCGCGGCCGATCCACTTCCGTTACCACCGTGCAGGGATACGG
>DATCXH010000535.1:0-3027 GCA_036565925.1 Vicinamibacterales bacterium | reverse complement strand
ACTTCGTGTGAGTACGCGTCGCGCATGAACGCCGGGCCTTCTCGTGGTGGCGCCGGCCGTCCTGAAAAACGCGTGACGGCAAGATCGAAACTCCCCCAGAAGAAATGGACGGGGCTGCACTTGCCAATGAACGACCAGCGGCATGTCGCGAGCACGTTGTGCACACGTGACAGCACGTCCCACCAGCGTTCGACGCACTTCGCGTCGTAGCTGTGATGCACGGTGTCCTGCTCGAACCGAATCGGCGACGGAATTTCCACGGGCATCGACCAGATCCGAACCGGCAGCTTCATGTCGCTCAGCGTGGTCATCACCTCTTTGTAGAAATCGGCTACCGATCGCGGCGCGAGCGGCAACGTGCGGCGCGCACCGTCTGACGGCTCGATCACCAGCTGATGCGCGAGGAAGTCGAACATCATCGTGAAGGTTCGGCCTTCGTATGTGAGCAGTGGCGTCCGAAGACCGCGCGCTGTGAGATGAAACGCAATACCCCAGCTGTGGTTCAACGGTGCCGCTCGCGCCAGCGTGACTTTGCCGACGATTTGCATCCACATGTGCAACGTGGCATACGTGTCCTGCCACGCTGCGTACGGAAGTTCAGGCCATGGGTTTTGCATGTGTAGGCTCTTGGCTTTGGGCTCTGGGCTTTGGGCTATCGTTCTTGGCTGACCCCCAGGCTCTCAGCCTGAATTCAAAAGTCCACAGCCTAAAGCCGACGGTGTAATCGCAGTACCATCCCAACATGGCGACATCCGCCATACCCGACATCCCAGACGCGAGTATTGCGTACCGTCAGCGCGTTGAAGATGTCATCGCCACGTTGCAGTCGGATGCGCAACACGGGCTGAGCACCGCGGAGGCCGCCGCGCGACTCGCGCGCGTTGGCCGCAACGAGCTCGCCAGCGAGCCACCGGTTCCAGCATGGCGGCGCTTCCTCGCGCAGTTTCAGGATGTGCTGGTCATCCTTCTGCTCGTTGCCACTGCGGTGTCGGCTGGCCTCTGGGTGTACGAACGGGAAGCGGCGCTCCCGTACGAAGCGATTGCCATTCTTGCCGTGGTGCTGCTGAACGCCACCATGGGGTACCTCCAGGAGTCACGAGCGGAGGCGGCGGTCGCGGCGCTCCGTGCGATGTCGGCGGCTGATGCAATCGTCGTGCGCGACGGCGAGCGGCGCGCGATCCATGCGACCGACATCGTGCCCGGCGACATCATTCTGGTGGAAGAAGGCAACACCATTCCAGCTGATGCGCGACTCCTCGAGTCGGCGGCACTGCAGACGGCGGAAGCGGCATTGACCGGGGAGAGCCTGCCGGTCACGAAAAATATCGAGCCGATTGCTGACGAGGTGCCGCTCGGCGATCGCGACAACACGATCTTCAGCGGCACGGCCGCGACCTACGGGCACGGCAAAGCGATTGTGACCGCGACCGGCATGCTCACCGAGATCGGTCGGATTGCCGGACTGCTCAAACAGACCCCTGACGAAGACACGCCGCTGCAACGCGAGCTCGATCGCACTGGCAAATTCCTCGGCCTTGTCGTGATCGCCATCGCCGTCGTCATGAGCGCGACGATCATCGTCGTGGAGGATGTGCACGGGGCGTCGGCACTGTTCGACGTGTTGATCCTCGCCGTCGCCCTGGCGGTCGCGGCTGTACCCGAAGGCCTGCCGGCAGTCGTGACCGCCGTGCTCTCGATTGGTGTTCAGCGGATGGCACGGCGCAACGCGATCGTCCGGCACCTTGCCGCCGTGGAGACGCTCGGATCCGCGACCGTGATCGCATCGGACAAGACCGGCACGCTCACCAAGAACGAGATGACCGTGCGCATCGTGGTCACGGCCAGCGGCCGTGTGACCTTCGATGGCTCGGGGTACGCGCCCGACGGAGGCGGGCATGCCGAAGGCGGTGGCCCGATCGAGGGTCCGCTGCGGCTCGAGATCGAGCGGGCGCTTGCCGTGGCGGATCTGGCGAACAATGCGGCGGTGCTGGAGCGCGACGGTCGATGGACGGTACAAGGCGATCCCACCGAAGGGGCGCTCCTCGTGGCGGCGCGCAAGTGTGGGATCAGTGTCACGGATCTCGACAAACGACTGCCGAGGATCGGCGAGGTTCCGTTCTCGTCGGAACGCAAGTTGATGAGCACGATCCATCGCGACACGGCACAGGAACATGCCGGCGTCGTGTTCACGAAGGGCGCGCCTGATGTTTTACTTGCGCGGTGCAGCTTCGAGCTCGTCGGTGACAACCGACGTTCTCTGACCGCCGCGCGTCGCCAGGAGATTCTGCAAGTCAACGAAGCGCTCGCCGGTGAGGCGCTGCGCACGCTTGGTGTGGCGGCGCGGTGGCTCGAAGAGGAGGCGCTCACCGAGCACAGTGCGAATCCCGACGAGCGTATCGAGCGCGGACTGGTCTTCGCCGGCTTGATCGGCATGATCGACCCGCCGCGCCCGGAAGCCAAAGAGGCCGTCGCGCGCGCCCGGAGCGCCGGCATTCGGCCAATCATGATCACCGGCGATCACCCGCGCACGGCGGGTGTGATTGCCCGCGAGCTCGGCATCGCAGCAGACGCACGTGCCGTCACCGGCGCGGAGCTGGAACAGCTGTCACCCGAGGCCGCCACGCGCACGGTCACCGACGTCTCCGTGTACGCACGCGTCAACCCTGAGCACAAACTGAGAATTGTCGAAGCGCTGCAGAAGACGGGTGCCATCGTCGCCATGACTGGCGATGGCGTCAATGATGCGCCGGCGTTGAAGAAGGCCGACATCGGCGTGGCGATGGGGATCACCGGGACTGACGTGTCGAAGGAAGCCGCCGACATGGTGCTCGCCGACGACAACTTCGCCTCGATCGTCGCCGCCGTCGAAGAAGGCCGGGCGATCTTTGCCAACATCCGCAAGTTCCTGCGCTATCTGCTGTCCTCGAACATCGGTGAAGTCATGACGATGTTCTTCGGCGTGGTCCTGGCGAGGCAGCTGGGGCTCGAGATCAGCGGTGAGACGGTGGTGCTGCCGCTGCTGGCGAC
>DATCXH010000769.1:0-2569 GCA_036565925.1 Vicinamibacterales bacterium | reverse complement strand
TAAGCTTGCTGAAGATGGGACATCATGGCCGTGGTCCCGCGCGGCCCCCGCACTTGAAGCGGCACGTTGCGGCCCGGCACGATCAGCCAGCCCGTCAACCAGAGATCCGGAAAACCGACCACGTGATCAGAATGCAGGTGGGTGAGGAACACGCCTTGAATGTCCTGCCACCGTACACCGAGCTCGACCAGACGCTGCAGCGCGCCTCGCCCGGCATCGAAGACGAACTTCTGTTCTCCAGCTTCTACCAAGGTGCTCGGCCCGAAGCGGTTCATGACGGCCGGCGGACAACCTGTGCCCAGCAGAGTCACTTTGAACTGCTGTCCCTGCGCGGCCGCGGGGGCAACGATCGAAACAAACAACGCCAATCCCGCCGCGCGGAAAAAGTTGATCACTAGTTGCCTCTTCGGTGCCGCTGTGACAGAGCGGAGAAGTGGTGGATGCCCATCGATGCATCCTACGCCGAAACTAGCGTGCGCCGAGATACCTGGATAGAGCATTCTTTCCTCAACAAACGCGATGGTCCGGCCTCCATACACTGGAGGCCGGACCTACGCTTTCGCCGGAGTCAGTCGGACAGTTGTCGATGCAACGCCTGCTTCATCACTGTCGGGGCTGCGGCGTCAACTGCTCGCCGTTGGCCGCCGAGGCAGTGAGCTGGAGCGTACGCGTCGCGACACCTACATTGCCGTTGGCGTCAGTCACGGTCGCCGTGAAGGTAACGAAATTCTCATCGAGTGCGCTCCCCACGAACGGCGCCGCCACCACCCAATTGAGGACGGTGCGCACCGCTGGCGTGCCGTCTTCAAGGCGAATGACTTCGCTGCCGGCCACATTGAAAACCCGTGCAACGTTCACATTCGCATTGCCGCCCGCCGCCCCAGATGGCACGCTGAAGCGGAAGTCAAAGCCGGGAACGTTGCGATTTGGCTTGCCAACGCCCGCGGCGCCATCGTCGATGCGGCCGAATTGGGCCGCGAGATTGGGGTTCGTGGGATCGAGCAAGCCGTCTGCGCCGCCGAGTTCGTCGACGACGACGTCGCCGTCCTTGTCGATGACATTGACCTGGATGTAGTGAAGCGATCCATTGGGCGGGGCTTGACCAAAGGTCACGGCGCTCGGCTCGCGCGGCGCGATGATTTCGACGATCGGTGCACTGCCGCCGACGACCCGCAGCGGCTCACCAGGATTCTGCGTCAAGCCGTTGCCTGAACTGCCGAATCGATCCGTCACGGACCTATCCACGTTCACTTTCACCCTGTCGAACCCGATTCGATGGTCATCGTCGACGACTGCGACGGTGAGGTTGAAACTGTGGACTGCCGGGTCGATTGACTCGAGCACATGCCACCCGGTCCAGATGGTCACGCCGGGGCCAGGGGTATCGTCTGTCCCCGCGATATTGAAGAGCGGACCCAGATTGGTGTTGGCGCGGATGATCTTTCCGTCCGGCGTGATCAAGTCGGCGTCGATGAAGACAAACAGCCCAGGGAACTGGGGATTGACGCCACCGAGATCGTTGACGTTGCGGATGTTGACGTCTTCGTCGACGGTCACATGGTTGTCTTGGCGCGTGACGATCTCCGCAACGATTGCGAAACCCGTACCGTTGGGATTGCCAGCCCCGATGCGCGAATCGCCAGGCGCGATGAACGCCCCAGCGAGCGGTGATGTGATACGCACCTGCGGCGCAAGTGCGCTCTTTTTAAAAATACCGCGATTGTTCACAAGGCGCGTGACTGCGCTGAATACTTCGCTGTCGTCGGCGGCGGCAGCGATGGTCGGCGCGCCAGCGAGCAGCGCGGCTAGCAGCGCCGCGAGGCACTGTAGATGATGGATGGTACGGCGTATGGTCATGGTCGTTTCCTTCGTGAATTGGGATCGAGAGACGGAGCATGTGTTCCGAGCGCTCGCTCGCTGGTTCACCAAACCAAGTGGCATTTCCGGTCATCACGGCAAGCTCGGAGTTCCGACACATCGAAGTGAGCACACGGCCATGACCTTCGACAGGGTGCGTCACCCACTCGCACCGCTCGAGCGTTCACAGGAGAGCGAACCGCCGCGTGATTTCGTACGCGCGCGAGGCGTGGCGATCCTCGGTGTCGAGAGCGACACCATCAAGACCTGGAGCGGCTACTTCGATTTCCGCAGCTTCGCAGAACAGACGCGCTGCCGGTGTGCAAGGGTCCGCAGGGTGGTGGTTAGGTCGCGAGCCTCAACTCAAGGCTCGAATCTCGCCTCCTGCACGATGTACGGCACGTGGAAGAAATCCCGAATCGCCGCAACACCTCCATCCCGAATCGTGACCTCAACGAAATACGCCGGCTGCGTTTCCTGCCCTCTGAACGCAGCCAGCACCTCGCGACCGTCCAGCCACGCCGGCACCAGCCGCCAGTCGCGCATGCCCGAGTAGTTCGTGAAGTACGTCCCGACCTGATCGCGTCCCACTCTTTTGGTCATCGACACGACGTCGAGCTTCACGTCTTCGAGCAGCATCGCTCGCACACCATCCCAGTCGCGAGCGTTGAACAATGCCGCATAGTTCAAGAGCGTCTCAGAGTGCGGCTGC
>DATCXH010000678.1:0-2411 GCA_036565925.1 Vicinamibacterales bacterium | reverse complement strand
AGCCCCTCTCACGCCGAGCAGATCGTGACACGCGTCGGCCGCGTGCCGCTGTTCTTCTACCTGTGGCAGTGGCCGCTCGCGCATGGGCTGGCGCTCGGCGTCAGCGCCGCGGCCGGCAAGCCGATCGGTCAGTACTTCCTCAGCCCTCCGGCGGTGTTTGCCGCGCCCGCCTCCGGTTTCGATCTGCCGATCGTCTATCTGTGCTGGGCAGCAGTGCTCGCCGTCCTGATTCCGATGTGTCTCTGGTTCTCACGTGTGAAGGAACGGAACCCTGCCTGGTGGCTGAAATATCTCTGACCGTCGTCCGCGGCGACATCACGAAGCTCGATGTCGATGCGATTGTCAACGCTGCGAACACTGGTCTGCTTGGTGGCGGTGGCGTCGACGGCGCGATTCATCGCGCGGCGGGTCCCGACTTGCTCGCCGCGTGCCGTGCCATCCCAGAGGTCCGGCCCGGCGTACGTTGTCCGACGGGTGAAGCGCGCCTCACGCCTGGATTTCGTCTGAAGGCGCGTTACGTGATTCATGCGGTCGGGCCGATCTGGAACGGCGGAGAGTTTCACGAGCCAGAGTTGCTGGCCAGTTGCTACCGTTCGTCACTGATCCTCGCGCGCGCTCACGGGCTGCGATCGATCGCGTTTCCAGCGATCAGCTGCGGGATCTACGGGTATCCGCTCGACCTTGCCGCGATGATCGCCGTCCGTGAGGTTCGAGGCTTCCTGGACAGCGCCGCGATGCCGACAGAGGTGATGCTCGTCGCCTTCGGCCACGAGGTGTATTCAGCGCTATGTCACGCGACGAATTTCTGATCGTCACGCACCCGGCGCATCATCGCGAACGGCCGCCGCCTGAAGGCGGACACTACTTCTGTGCGCCCGAATACTCGAGCATCTGCTTGGTCAGATCCTG
Organism: Vicinamibacterales bacterium; assembly: GCA_036565925.1. Classification (GTDB taxonomy): domain Bacteria; phylum Acidobacteriota; class Vicinamibacteria; order Vicinamibacterales; family UBA2999; genus Gp6-AA40. The sequence goes on along the minus strand of DATCXH010000678.1, from coordinate 1,502 downwards.
CGGATACGAAACCGTGACGTCGGTGATTTGGCCGGACGCGTCGGTCACCGCGGTCAGCTTCGGCATCACAAACCCGGTGTAGGACGGCAGGTTCAAGTCATCGACGCGCTTGACGATCTCGTCGCGCAGCTTCGGGTCGAAGTGGATGCCATACGTTTCGAACAGCGTCTTCGCCGCGGCGTAATCGCCTTCGGACTTGATCCGCTGCACCTCGGCGAGCAGCCGGCCAGTGCCCTCGCGGAATGCTTGCGGATCGACCATCACCAGATAGCTCTTGCCGTCACGTGTTCGCGACTCGATCGCCTTGGTGTTGGCCATCAGCCACCGCACGATCATCTGCCGGTTGCGCATGTGGTCTTCTTCGATCTGCGTGCCCTCGCGGATCCGCCGCAGTTGCATCAATCCATTGCGGGTGTAGGACTCGTACTCGGCGCGGACGATAGCGTCCTGGTCGGCGGCGGAGAAGATGCCGATCTCGACCAGCTTGGGGTCGGGGAGGAAGTAAAGGCCGACAAGATCGGCGCGGGCTTCTTCGAGCGCAGAGAAGTGTTCCTTGATGGCGCCCTGCGGTGTGCCCTTGAAGCCCGCTGCTTGCCGACCGGATGCGTGACCGATGACTTCGTGCATGTCGGTCGTCAACTCGCCGCCAATCGATCCGAACTTCGTCGCGCGCGCCGTCTCGTCTGGCGACCACGCGAACTCGCTGCGCATCGACTCGGGCTGCGATTTGTCGTAAGCCTCACTGACGTTGGCCAGCGACACTGACTTGCTGCCGTACTGCTCGCGAATGCTCTGGTCGTTCGGCAGGTTGATGCCGATCGGCGTCACCGGCCCCGAGTCGCCCGTCTCAATGACCACGTCGATCGCATTGGCGACGATACCGGTCACCGTTGGTTTCCGGTACTTGGCGTCGTACGGCATGTGGTCCTCGAACCACTGCGCGTTCGCCGCAAACTTCTTGATGCGATCGGTCTTCTCTTTGTTGACATGGAAGACCACGCTCTCCCACGAGCCTTTCACGCCACGCGGGTCCATGTAGACCTCGATGAACCCATTGATGGTGTCCACCGGCGCGTCCTTGTCCTTCACCCACGCGATGTCGTACTTGGCGCGGTCGCCATCGTCACCGGTCCGATACCACTGAATGAGAGCCTTGAGCGCGGCGGCGGTGGGCTCATTCGCGAATGGGATCGCGGCTTCGAGATGCTTCACAATCTCCGCGATCTGTTTTCCATAACGGCCGTCGATCTTGTAGACCTCTTCGACGAGGCGGCCGTTGGTCTTCACGAGTCGCGAGTTGAGGCCGTTCTTCTCGGTGAAGCCTTTGAGGTCGGCCATGCTCACGCCGGCATACAGATTGTTGGCGCTGGAGGTGAGGATGTCTTTGCCTGGACCAGGATTCTTGTTGGTGACGATGGGGTCCACGTTCGGATCGAAGAACATCGGCTCGAGACGCTTCAACAGCGCGTCCACCGATTCGCCTGATTGCGTCGGGAACTTCG
>DATCXH010000095.1:0-6460 GCA_036565925.1 Vicinamibacterales bacterium | reverse complement strand
GTATTGAGGTCGTCCACGTAGAGCGTCTTGCCTGCGTAGAGCATCTCCATGAAGCGATAACCCGCAACGGCGACCACAGTGTGGCCTTCGAAGACAGCGGCCTGCAGATAACCGTCGGTCTGCATCATGCGGCGAACCGTGGATAGGTATGCGTCCTCTGTGATTTGCGGCCGTAGCTGTCGCATCACGCGCCGGCCAGCGAGGATGTCTTCGTCTGTGGTGAGCTTGCGTACGACAGCACTCACGTCGATCTCCAGGTCCGGCGGAAGCCGGACGCTACACGACAGTCCGGATGAAGCCGCACACTACACAATCAGCTCGCGGGCAGCCGTCGCGATCGCCTGTGGGTCGCCGGTGAGACCAGCGCCCTGCGCCAGCTCGGGTTTCCCTCCCCCGCGCCCGCCAAAGCGCTTCAGCAACTGCTGCAGGACGTCGTTCGCATCGACCGCGACACCAGACGAACGAGCGACAACGATCGCGATCGGCGCCGATGTGCCGACGATGGCCACCGCAGCCTGGCCCTGAGCCGTCATCGCCGATGCAATCGCCTTGAGTCCTGCGACGTCCCATCCCTCCATGACGTGCGCGGCACGATGCACATCCGCAACAATCGGTGACGCTGCGATAAGTCGTGCGGCTTCATGGCCGGCCAACTCCGACTGCAGTCGGGCGATCGTCTTGCGTGCCTGTTTGCCCTCGGCCTGCATTTTCTCGACGGCCGCTGGCAGCTCGTGTGGCAACACTGACAACGAGCGCACGCTTCCGGCAACGGCATCGCGATAGCCGCGCAACGCACGCAGTGCGCGGCCGCCGCACACGAAAGTCACTCGCGTCCCACCGCGAAACTTCTCGACACCGGTAACCGCTATCAGGCCGATCTCGCCCGTACGAGCCACGTGCGTGCCGCCGCAGGCAGACAGATCGAAGGCGGCGATCTCGATCAGCCGCAGCGGCCCCTCACGCACAGGCTCCTTGCGCAGCGGCAAGCGTGCGGCCTCTTCCGGCGACGCGAACCGGATCGTGACCGGACGGTCCTCCCACACGACCTGGTCGGCTTCGTCCACACATCGCTCGACGTCACCTGCCGACACTTCCCGCGCCAGGTCGATCGTCGAAGACTCGCCGCCCATGTGAAAGCTCATCGTCCTGTTGTCGAGCAGGCGATCGAACGCGGCTGACAACACATGCTGACCGGTGTGCTGCTGCATGTGATCGAATCGGCGCACCCAATCGATCTCTCCATGCACCGCTTCGCCAACGCTCAACGCCGACTGCACCACATGCAGCACACGCTCACCATCGTCGACGGTGTTGACGACCTCGGACGTACCGAGACGACCGATGTCGAACGGCTGGCCACCTGATGTGGGATAGAACGCGGTGCGATCGAGAACGACTGCGGGGGCGCCTTCATGCTCGATGACGGCGGTCACCACGGCATCGAACGAACGGCGCGCAGGCTCAGTGTAATAGATGCGCTCGGTCATGACTGGAGCGCGGGATCGGGCAGGCCGGCTTCGGCAAAGCCTGCGGCACGAAGGACGCAGCTGTCGCAACGGCCACACGGACCCTGCGGACCGGGATCGTAGCAGCTGTGGGTAATCGAGTAGTCGAGACCGAGCGCCAGACCACGCCTGATAATGTCGGCCTTGGTCATCATCTGCAGCGGCGCGTGAATGCGAAAGCGCTCGCCGTGCACGCCTCGCGCGGTCGCCAGCGTCGCGAGATGCTCGAACGCCGCGATGAACTCAGGGCGACAGTCGGGATATCCCGAATAGTCGAGCGCGTTCACGCCGATGACGATGTCGTGGGCGCCGAGGACTTCGGCCCAGCCAAGCGCGAGCGAAAGGAATACCGTGTTCCTTGCCGGCACATATGTGGACGGGATCTCGGTGGGATCGATCGGGCGATCCTTCGGCACTGGCGCGTCCGACGTGAGCGACGAGCCGCCAAACGCTGACAGATCCACATCGAGCTCGATGTGACGCTCGACGCGCAGCCACCTGGCAACGGCGCGGGCGGATTCCAGCTCCCGAACGTGCCGCTGACCGTAGCGAATAGTCAACGCGAACAGCCGGAAGCCTTCCGCTCGTGCACTCGCGGCGGCGGTGTACGAGTCGAGTCCCCCGCTGAGCAGAACGACCGCGTCAGACACCGCGTGTGTCAGGACTCCAGATGTATTTGTGCAACTGCAGCTGGACGCGCACCGGCAGTTTGTCGGCGAGCACCCACTCCGACAGCGTCTTTGGATCGAGAACGCCGTGCACCGGCGACAGATGAATCGCGGAGGCGCGGCCAGCAAGCTCATGTCGAGCGATCACGCCGCAGGCGAACTCGTAATCGGCGCGATCCTTGACGACGAACTTGACCTCGTCCTGCGGACGCAGCCGCTCGAGATTCTTCCAGTCGTTCTTCGCAACCTCACCGCTGCCCGGACACTTCACATCAAGGATCGTCACGACGTCAGCAGGAACACGCTCCGTGCTGCGATGACCACCGGTCTCGAGCAGGACGGTTTTGCCGCTGTCGAGCAGTCGCTGCATGAGCGGATACACCTCTTCCTGGAGCAGCGGCTCACCGCCGGTCACCTCGACCAGAGAGCATCCATAGCGATCAACCTCGCCAATGACATCGTCCAGAGATCGCTTGCTGCCCTCGTAAAAGGCATACGGCGTATCGCACCAGCTACAACGCAGATCGCACGCGGTCAGACGCACGAACACACATGGCCGCCCAGCGTATGTGGACTCGCCCTGCACCGAGTGAAAGATCTCGTTGATGGTCAGCATGGGTCGTGTCCGGCCTTGGCCGGACATCTTGTAGTGTCCGGCTTTAGCCGGACCCACCAAATGGTTATTGTACTAACGTGGCCTTGCGCATCGGAACGTCGGGCTGGAACTATCCCACGGGCAAGGGGAAGTGGAACGGCCTGTTCTACCCCGCGACCCGCTCCAAACGCGCCGGGACCGCCGGGTTCGACGAACTGCGGTTCTATGCCGAACACTTCAACACCGTCGAGGTGAACTCTACGTTCTACGGTCAGCCGCGCGCTGACATCACGCGGGGCTGGGCCGAGCGTACGCCGTCAGATTTCGAGTTCTCGTTGAAGCTGTATCAGAAGTTCACGCACCCGAAGATGTTTCGTGAGGCGGCACTCAAGCGAGCGCCTGGCTCCGAGGGAGCGTTGCTCGATCTGCTCGCGCAGGTGACGCAGGCCGACATCGACGAGTTCCGAGCCGGCATCGATCCGCTCGCCGAATCAGGTCGCATCGGCGCTGTGCTCGCGCAGTTTCCGCCCAGCTTCAAAGACACTGCGGACTCGCGCGAGTACCTCGCGCAGTTGCTGCACGTGTTCGACGACTATCCGATTGCCGTCGAGCTTCGGCACAAGAGTTGGAGCGATGCGGTTGGTGACACGCTCGCGATGTTGAATGCGTTCGGCGCCGCCTGGGTGCAGATCGATGAGCCGAAGTTCCAGTTCTCGATTCGCCAGAACTATCTGCCCAACGTGAAGACGTTCTATTACATGCGTCTGCACGGGCGGAATGCCAAACAGTGGTGGCATCATGACGCCACCGAAGATCGCTACAACTATCTCTACTCAGGCAAGGAGCTGCAGGAGTTCGCCGACATCGCTGGGGCCGCGAAGGCCCTGGTGCGGAAGTCGTATCTCTATACGAACAATCACTTCGCTGCGAAATCGGTCGTGAACGCTGTGATGTTGAAGGCGCAGCTCGGCGAACCGATTGAAGGCGAATACCCGCCGGAACTGATCGAGCGCTATCCCGATATCGAAAACCTGGTCACCACCGGCCGCTTGAAGGTAGCCGCTATTTCGTAGCGGTCTCTACTTCGTCGCGCTCTGCTTCACGGTTGCCCGTTTGATCACGTCAGTGACGCGCAGCTTCTCGACGACATCCAGCCCCGATATCACCTGACCCCACACGGTGTAGCGCGAATTCAATTGCGGCTGCGCAGATGTGACGACATAAATCTGGCCATCGAATGACCGCGGGTCACCTGCCCACGCCGCGCCAACGGCGCCGATGCGGTGAGGCCGCTTCGGACTGACTTCAGAGACGCCAACCGGCTTTCCGCTGCCTCGCGTACCCCAGTCGGCTTTCTTCGTCATGTCACGCGTCTGCGGATCTCCCCACTGCACGAGCATGCCCGGCTCGTAGCGATGCACTCTCAGGCCGTTGTAGTAGTTGCGTTTCACGAGGTCGAGCACCAGCGCGACGGTCTTCGGTGCTTCGTTCGGAAACGTCTCGACTTCGAAGGTGCCTTTGGAGGTGTCGAACACCACTACCGGTCCGCCGCCGGGCGACCGTGTTGGAGCGGCTGGCGCCGCAGGCTTGGCGCCGGCCGGAGCGGGTTTGTTCGTACCTGCCTGACCCGCCGCCCCGACCTGGGTTGCCACCAGCACCACCATCACGAACGCGCACGCTACGGCTCTCATCGCGACCTCCTCGCCACGCCAATTTTTCGACAATCAGGCGCGATGGCGCAATCCCCACACCGTGGATAGACCGGCCGGCACACGTTCTGTCCCCAGGTAACGAGATACAGATTCAGCAAGGGCCACCACCGTGACTCCGTCGAGCGATACAGCGCCTGCTCGGTCTCTTCCGGTTGTCGGGTCTTGACCCAGCCGAGACGATTGGAGATGCGATGCACGTGGGTATCAACGCAAATGTTCTGGCCGCTCTTGAACCCGAGAATCAGCACCAGGTTCGCTGTTTTACGACCGACGCCGGGCAGCGTCACGAGGTCGTCCATCGTTGAAGGAACGCGGCCACGGTAGCGGTCGACGAGCATCTCGCAACAGGCTTTCACGTGCCGCGCCTTGTTGCGATAGAAACTGACCGGGTAGATCAACGACTCGATGTCTTTGACATCGAGTCGCGCCATCGTGCGCGGCGTGCGCGCACGCTTGAACAGTCGCGTGGACGCAGCGTGCGTCGTCGCATCCTGCGTGCGCGCAGACAGCAGTGTGGCAATGAGGATCTGGAAGGGATCCTCAGACTGCGACTCGGAAATCTTTTCGACCGCCGGCAGGTCCATGCCGGTCATCGCGCGGCCGAGCGTGCGCATCACGCGCTCGACGTTCTGGGTATCTCGCATGTGTAGTGTCCGCCTTTCGTGGGCACCGAAGCGCGCCAGCGCGTAGGTGGCAGGCGGACGGCTTCAGTGATGCTAGCATTCAGCAAAAGATGCATAGGCTCCCGACGGTGATGCTCGTCGCACTGCTCGCGCACCCTGGCGTGTCGATTGCCCAGGACATTGCTCCGCCGGAGGCGGATCCGCGCATTCAGAAGCTCGTGGCCAGCATCTCGGAAGAGCGACTCTCCGCGCTGGTGCAGAAGCTGGCCGGCTTCGGGACGCGCCACACGCTCTCGGATACCGATTCGCCGACCCGTGGTATCGGCGCGGCGCGACAGTGGATCTTTGACGAGCTGACGAGATCGAGCCCCCGACTACAGGTCAGCTTTGACACTCATAAACTTGCGCGACAGGGCCGGATTACTCGGAACGTCGATATTCGGAACGTCGTGGCATTGCTGCCCGGTAAGAGTCTTCGGCGCATCTACGTCACCGCGCACTACGACTCAGTCAATATCGGCGAAGAAGGCCAGATCAGCGCCAACACGCGAGCCCCATCGAACACTCCACGACCTGATCCGCAACTGCGGCGCGATCAGGACTACAACGCGGATGCTCCGGGCGCAAACGACAACGGCAGCGGCACAGCCCTGACGATGGAGCTGGCCCGCGTATTTGCCGAAAGCGGCCTCGATTTCGACGCCACCATCGCTTTCGTCCTGTGGGCGGGCGAGGAGCAAGGCCTCATCGGCGCGCGAGCACATGCGATGGAGCTCTTCAAGGACAAGGTGCGCGTCGAAGCGAACTTCAACAGCGACATCGTGGGCAACACCCGCGGCGGCGACGGCACGACTGATACCGGAACGGTCCGCGTCTATTCGGAAGGTCCCGAGGATTCGATGTCGCGGTCACTCGCGCGTTTCATTGCGCGAGCGGCCGCGGTGTATGTGCCGTCGCACAAAGTGCGCCTGATGGCGAGACAGGATCGATTCGCCCGCGGCAGCGACCACACCGCGTTCACGCAGTACGGCTTTCCCGCGGTGGCATTTCGAGAATCAAAAGAGGACTTCTCCAGACAGCACGCGGCCAAGGACACGGTTGACGGCGTCGACGTTCGTTACCTCGCACAGAACGCGCGCGTGAACGCAGCGGCAGTTGCGGCGCTGGCGCTGGCACCTCCCGCCCCTGTGGTGACGAACCCGCGTGGCCAGATGATGATCGGCAGGCAACCGTCGGGCTACGACGCGAATCTGCGATGGAACGCATCGCCGGGCGCGTCGACATATCGCATCTACTGGCGGGAGGCGTGGGCTCCAGACTGGCAACACGCGCAGGTCGTCGGCGACGTCACCGAGTT
>DATCXH010000429.1:0-11377 GCA_036565925.1 Vicinamibacterales bacterium | reverse complement strand
CCGCCGCATCGAGCTGATGATCGGGTTGCTGATGTCGCTGCCCGGCAGCCCGATCCTCTACTACGGCGACGAGATCGGCATGGGCGACAACGTCTATCTCGGCGATCGCAACAGCGTGCGCACACCGATGCAGTGGTCGAGCGGCGTCAATGCGGGCTTCTCGACCGCCGATCCCGAACGACTCTGGTTGCCTCTCGTACAGAATGCCGTCTTCGGCTATCAGGCGGTGAACGTCGAATCGCAGCAGCGCAACCCGACGTCCCTGCTCAACTGGCTGCGCAGGCTGATCGAGGTCCGCAAGCAGGCGCGCATCTTCGGACGTGGATCAATCGAGTTCCTCAAGCCTGACAATCATCGCGTGCTGGCGTTCACGCGCACGCTCGGTCGCGAAACAATTCTGGTCGTCAGCAACCTCGCCGGCACGGCACAGGCCGTCGATCTCGATCTCAGCCGACTCGCCGGGGCGATTCCCATCGAGATGTTCGGCGGCAGCATCTTCCCACGTATCGGCACTCCTCCGTACGTCATGATGATGGGCCCGTACGACTTCTACTGGTTCCGGCTGCGCCGGCTGTAGCGAGGCCCGTGGAGACTGACAGCACACTTCCCGACGTCTTACTCCGCCAGCTGATTGCGGTCGGCCAGGTTGACGTACTCGTCGGATTGCCGACGCTGAATAACGCATCCACGATCACCGACGTCGTCCGCGCGGTGCACGTCTCGTTCACCCGCGATTTCCCGAGACTGCGGACGGTGATGATCAATTCCGACGGCGGTTCCACCGACGGCACGCCGGATCTGGTTGGTGAAGCCAGGTTCACCGATGCCGACCGCGTGCAGACGTCGCATCCACTGCGCACGCTCCATCGTGTGCTGGCGCCATATCACGGCCTGCCGGGTAAACACACCGCATTGCGGACGATCTTCGCCGCCGCCGAGCTCACGCAGGCGAAAGCGATCATCGTCATCGATCCCGCCGGACCGTCAACGACGCCCGAGCGAGTCACCGAGCTGATCGCACCGATTGCACGTGGCGATGTGGAATTTCTGGCACCGCGGTATCGCCGGCATCCGCGCGATGGTGTCCTCATCACTCAACTCGTACGGCCACTGGTTCGTTCCCTCTATGCCGTCGCGCTCGACGAACCGCTTGGCGCCGAGTTCAGCTGCTCGGGCCGCTTTGCTTCGCACTGCCTCGAGCAGGCCATCTGGGAGCATGAGTCAGCGCGCTTCGCAATCGACCTCTGGCTGCGCACCGAGGCAGCGGCCGAACGTTTCCCCATTGGCCAGATCTGGCGGCCGATGGCTACTCCTGCTGGCAGTCGGGCGACGCTACGCGAGGTCGTCCATCAGGTGGTGCTGGCGGTGATCGAGAGCCTTCGCGCCCACGAATCGTTCTGGCGCAACGCGAACGCGATCTCCGAGCTGCGCAGCTGGGGCACGGACCCCGGCGTCATCCCCGATATCGCTCCCTGGGATTTCCAGGCGCTTGCCGAGCAGGCCCGCCGCGACATTGTCGAAATCACTCCGCTCCTCGAGGACGTCCTCGATCCAGGGTTGTTTGTCCGAGTCATGGACAACACCAACGGTGCCGGACCGCGCCTCGACGATGAGTTGTGGGTACGGACGGTGTATGGCTTCGCGACCGCTATCCAGCACGGACGCGCGGCCCTCGACCACATGGCCGACATGTTCGTCCCCCTGTACATGTGGCGCGCCGCCGCATTCATGTCGGAGACGGCATCGGATCCGCCGGCGACCGTGCAGGCACGACTCGATGGGCTGTGCGACACCTTTCAACGGTTGAAGCCGACGCTCGTCGCGGCGTGGTCGAGCCCAGGAGGCGTGGCGACGTGACATTCGAGGTTGGATTCTGCGTTTCGGGCCGCGTCGCGGTCCGAGTGTGAGGTCACGATGATTCAGGAAATCGCCGATGCACTCGTCCAGTCGTGGCGGAACTTCGCCTCGGCGTTCGTACTGTTCGTGCCGCGACTCGTCGCGGCCACGATCATCTTTGCCGGTGGCTTCCTGATCGCGCTCCTCGTCCGGCGCGCGATTCAGCGCGCCCTGGATTGGATGAACTTCGATCGCTTGACGCTGCGCAGCGGCGCCAGCGAGATGCTGCGCCTCTCCGACATGCCGCCGGCCGACGTCCTGATCGCGAAGATCGTCTTCTGGATCGTCTGGATCGGGTTCATCGTGTCGGCTGTCGACACACTGCAGCTGGCGCCATTTCAGGGGCTCGTCGAGGAGTTCTTCCGCTTCGTTCCGCGCTTCCTCGTCGCGCTGTTGGTCCTGTCGATCGGATTCCTCGTGGCCAACTTCCTCTGGCGGGCGACCCTGCTCGCATCGGTCAACGCCGGCTTGCCAGGCGCGCGGCTGCTGAGCGGCTCGCTGCGCGTGCTGGTCATCGCCATTGGCGTCGTCATGGCTCTCGAGCAAGTGGGGCTGGCAACGTCAGTCGTTCTGGCCGCCTTTGCCATCACCTTTGGCGCGCTGATGCTGGGTCTGGCTATCGCATTCGGGCTCGGCGGCCGCGACGCTGCACGGTCGCTGATCGAAGAACAGCTCCGAGCGAAACGCGATCGCGAATCCGACGCGGCACCCCATCTCTAGTTCGATGGCGTTTCGGCGTTCGAGCGGCGTCCTGCTTCACCCGACCTCGCTGCCGGGTGGGTACGGAATTGGTGACCTCGGTCCGGCGGCGCTCGACTTCGTCGATCTGCTCGCCGCGGGCATGCAGCGGGTGTGGCAGGTGCTGCCGCTTGGGCCGACCGGTTATGGCGACTCGCCGTATCAATGCTTTTCCGCCTTTGCCGGTAATCCTCTGCTGGTGAGCCTCGATCGACTGATCGATGACGGACTGCTGACCGCCGCTGACGCAGCGGCCGGCCTGAGCCCGCCCACCAACACGGTCGACTTCCCCGCCGTCATCGCACACCGCGAAGCGCTGTGGCCGCGCGTTCTCGAACGATTCGACGCGTCCGCTGTCAGTCCGATGCACGAGCGCTTCGAGCGCTTCCGTCTGTCCCAGGCGAACTGGCTGAACGACTACGCCCTCTTCATGGCGGTGAAGAGCGCCCACGGACAGAAGCCGTGGACATTGTGGGCGCGAGACATCGCCCATCGCGAACCCGACGCGATCGCACGGTGGACCGAACGATGCGCGCGCGAGATCCGCCAACATCAACTGACGCAGTTCCTGTTCTTCGAGCACTGGCAACACGTTCGCGACGCCTGCCACGCGCGATCGATTCAGATCATGGGCGACCTGCCGATCTTCGTCGCGCACGACAGCGCCGACGTCTGGAGTCGTCAGGAGCTGTTTCGTCTCGATCCCGACGGCAACCCCGAGGTCGTCGCCGGAGTGCCACCCGATTACTTCAGCGCCACCGGCCAGCTGTGGGGAAATCCTCACTATCGCTGGGATGAACTCGCACGCACCGGATACGCGTGGTGGATCGAACGGTTTCGGGCTCTGCTGACGATGGTCGATGCGATCAGGATCGATCATTTCCGCGGATTCGAAGCGTCGTGGCAGGTGGCTGGTGGATCAACAACTGCCGTCAACGGCGAATGGGTGAAGGGCCCCGGCGCGGCGCTCTTCGAAGCGGTGCGCTCGGCCTTGAAGCTCGAACAATTGCCGTTCGTGGCCGAGAATCTCGGCGTCATCACTCCAGCGGTGGAATCGCTGCGTCGCCAGTTCGATTGGCCGGGGATGGCGATTCTGCAGTTCGCATTCGGCACCGATCCACAGGCTCCGGACTTCCGCCCACACAACTACCAGCGCAATCTGGTCGTGTATACCGGCACTCACGACAACGACACGACCGTGGGTTGGTGGACCGGTGAAGCGGGCCACAGCACACGCAGCAACGAAGACATTCGCGAGGAGCGCGACTACGTCAGCCGATATCTCGCACTCGATGGTCAATCCGTTCAGTGGGCGTTCATTCGGGCGGTGATGGCGTCGGTGGCGAATACGGCGATCGTCCCGGTGCAAGACCTGCTCGGCCTCGGAAGCGACGCTCGTATGAACCGCCCCGGCGTCGCCAGTGGGAATTGGCGATGGCGACTGACGCCGGAGCAGTTGACGCGGGACGTGATGGAGCGTCTCGGCGACCTCGCCGAGACGTTCGAACGTGTTTAGGACGGTTCCTTCTGTCGCGTCTTGACGATGCCACCCATCACGCCGATGCCGAGGATGACCAGGGCGCCAGCGATTATCCATACCTGACTGATACCCAGGCGCGACGCACCATAGGCAAGTCCTGCCACAACGAGCAGCGTTCCGATCAGGTAAACGAGAAAGTTAGTCATGCTCAAGCGCTCTCCGACGACGGAAAGTGCAAGAGCCCGGCCATCCGCGCCGTACGGCAGAGGTGATATAAGGGACTCGAGGATGCGACTCGTTTTCGAACAGATCCGATCCGGCGGCGATCGCAACTTCGGTTACTTGCTCGGTGACCGCGAAGCGCGAACCGGTGTGCTGATCGATCCTTCGTATTCGCCGGAGGTCTTCGTCGAGCGTGCCCGCGCGCAATCGCTGTCGATCACTCACGTGATCAACACGCACAGTCATCCGGATCATACAAACGGCAACGAACGGGCATTGGCGTTGACTGGCGCAACTTTCGCTGCCCACCCGATGGTGCGGCCAGGTATGCCCCTGGACGAGGGGACGACGCTGGCGATCGGCGACCTGCGTCTGGCCGCTCACCACGTGCCCGGCCACTGCCCCGATCATCTGGTTCTGTACGAGTCAGTGCACCGCCTGCTCATCACCGGTGACCTGCTGTTCGTCGGCAAGGTCGGAGGCACGCAGAACGATGCCGACGCAAAGATCGAGTGGCATAGCCTGCAGCGGCTCCTGACGCTCGTCCCAGACGAGGCGACGGTCTGGCCGGGACATGACTACGGTGTCCGGCCAAGCTCGACGATCGCTCTGGAGAAGCAAACAAACCCATTTCTACTCTGCGAGAACGAAGCGGCATTCCTCGATCTGAAGGTTGAGTGGGCGCCCTTCAAACAGCGTCTTGGTTTGAAGTGAAGCGTGAACGCGTCAATTCGGTTTACGATCTCTGATTGGTGACCGCCGATCCCCAGGTCATGTCACGCTGGCGAGTGACGCGCACGCGCGGCGCACTCGTCGCGCTTGTGTGCCTCCTTCTGGGCGCTCCGCCGCACGCGCAGGATACAGCCGCGCCAGCGCCATTGACCCTCGTGTCCAGGGACGGCCGCCGAACGATCCCGACCGTCATCAGCAACGGCCGCGAACTGATTGCGCTCGACGACATCGCCGCCCTGTTCCAGGTCTCCCTCCGTGAGGATTCGCTGGCCGGCGGATTCACTATCACCTATCGCGGCAAGACCATCGTCGCCTCGGCGGACCAGGCGATGGCATCTGTAGACGGTCGCATCGTGACGTTGCCGTCACCGATCACGCGAAGTGGCAAGCGCTGGCTCGTGCCCGTGGAATTCCTCCCTCGTGCGCTGGGGCCGATTTATGACCAGCGCATCGACCTGCGTCGCGGCGCGCGCCTGCTGCTCGTCGGCGACATGCGCGTGCCCCGAGTCTCTGCGCGTATCGAGTCGGCAGGTCCGCCAACGCGCGCGGCAGTCGTGATCTCACCGGCCACGCCGGTTGCCGTCGTCACGGAAGCCAATCGCCTGGTCTTGCGCGTTGAGGCTGACGCAATCGAGCCCGTCTTTCCGGTGAGCGCGTCGGGAATGATCGATGGCGTACGCGTCGGCGATCAACCCAACGTGGTCCTTGTCGCGTTGAACCGGCAAGCAGGGCCCGCCAAAGCCGGAATCGCAACCGCGGACAATGCCACCCGCGTTCTGATCGAGGTGCCCATGGCGGAGGCTCGGCCCGCCACGCCCGAGTCGAAAGCTCCGACCACGGGTGCACCACTTCCGACGACGGAGCCGTCACGGCTTCCTGGACTCGAACCGCGTCAGGCACTGCAGACGCTGGTGATTGATCCCGGGCACGGCGGCGATGAGCTCGGCGTGCGCGGCGCAAGTGGCCTCGAGGAGAAGCAACTGACACTCGACGTGGCACGCCGGTTACGCGGACTGGTCGAGCGTGGGCTAGGCGTACGCGTAATCCTCACCCGGGACGATGACCGGATGGTGGGGATCGACGAGCGAGCGGCGGCCGCGAACAATGGAAAGGCCGATCTCCTCCTCAGCCTGCACGCGAACGGCGCGCTGTCGGGATCGCCGTCAGGCGCAGAGATTTATTACGATCGACTCGATCGCGAAGGCGAAGCGGTGCGATCTGCACCCGCCGCCGCGGTCGCGTTGCCAGTGATTGGTGGCGGCACTCGAAACATCGACATCGTCCCGTGGGATCTGGCACAGGCGCGTCACGTGGAAGCGTCGGCGATGCTGGCCACAGTGCTCGAGCAGGAATTGCGGCAACGAGTCCCGATGGGGCAACGTCCGATCCAGCAAGGTCCGATGCGACTGCTCTCAGCGGCCAACATGCCGGCCGTGCTCGTGGAGATGGCCTACTTGACCAACGGTTCGCAGGAGAAGGCGGCAGCCGGAGATGAGTTCAAGAACGCGGTCGCACAGGCGCTGTACAACGCGATTGTGAGATTCCGGGGTTATCTCGAGGAGACCTCCTCACCGTGAGCGGTCGCGCCAAAATCTACCTGATTGCCATTCTCGTTGCGGCGGCCGGAGTCACGTGGTCATTGATGCGCCTCTTCTCGCCAGCGCCCAATCCCGCCCCCGCAACAACAATTACCGCGCCGCCACCGGCCGAAACCGCCCACATCACCGCCACGCTGTACTACGGATCATCGGATGGCCGTGCACTTGTGCCCGTTCGACGTGATGTGCCTGCGGCAACCAGTGCGGTCGATCAAGGCCGGCAGATCCTCGCGGTCCAGTTTCAGGATGCGCCGCAGCCATACCTGCAAGTCGTTCCCAAAGGTACGAAGTTACGAGCGTTCTACGTTACCGACCGCGGCGACGCGTTCGTCGACTTGAGCGGCGACGTCGTGAGCGCGCATCCTGGTGGCTCGCTGACCGAACTCCTGACGGTCTATGCCATCGTCAACGCGGTGACCGCAAATCTCCCTGCCGTCCAACGCGTGCAACTGCTCGTTGAGGGCAAGGAAGTGGACACCATCGCGGGGCACGTCGATGTGCGGCGACCGCTGGAGAAGGATGCGACGCTCGTTCGAGAAGGTCGCGCCAGCGGCACAAAGTGAGTACAGTGTTCTGTTGATATGAGATCTGACGGCCGCCTTGCGGAACAACTCCGCCCCACTCGCATTACTCCGAATTACTTGATACACGCCGAAGGCTCGGTCCTCATCGAGGCCGGGAAAACGAAAGTCATTTGCACGGCCAGTGTGGAAGATCGCGTGCCACCCTTTCGCCGCAACACGGGCAAGGGGTGGGTCACCGCCGAATACGGGATGCTCCCGCGCGCGACGTCCACCAGGTCCCAGCGTGAGGCGTCGGCCGGTAAGGTCGGCGGACGCACACAGGAGATTCAACGGCTGATCGGTCGCTCGCTCCGCACCGTCACCAGGCTTGAAGAGATCGGCGAACGCACCATCACCCTCGACTGCGACGTCATTCAGGCCGACGGCGGCACACGCACAGCGTCGATTACCGGGGCATTCGTGGCACTGGTACTCGCGGTGCAGAAGCTGCGCGAGCAGGATGTGCTCCGCACGATGCCGATCACCGACTTCGTCGCGGCCACCAGCGTGGGCATCGTCGAGGGCGAACCGATGCTGGATCTCGCTTACACGGAAGATTCGCGTGCCGACGTGGACATGAATGTCGTCAAGACCGGCGGCGGTCTGTACATCGAGTTGCAGGGAACAGCAGAAGCCCTGCCCTTCGGACGTGAGGGCTTGAACCGGCTGCTCGATCTGGCCGACACCGGCGTCCGCCAACTCATCGCGCTGCAGCGCGGACTGGTCGGTCAGTATCTCGAGAAGTCGAAGTGAGGCTGCTCGTCGCGACGACGAACACCGGAAAATTACGGGAAATTCGCTCTGTGCTCGGCGAAGTCCCCGTCGAGCTCGTGACGCTCCGCGATTTACCCACGATCGAGGAGCCCGAGGAAACCGGGCTCACCTTCGAAGACAACGCCAGACTGAAGGCGCTCTACTACTCCGAACGGTCCGGCATGACAACGGTCGCGGAAGACTCGGGACTGGTCATCGACGGCCTGGACGGCGAGCCCGGTGTTCGCTCGGCCCGCTTCCTCCGACCAGACGCAAGTTACACAGAACGTTTCGCGGAAATTTTCCACCGGCTCTCCGGCCCACCTGAGAAGAACCGCGCAGCGCGATTCGTATGCGCGCTCGCCGTTGCCGATCGCGGACACGTCATCTACGAGGCGCGCGGCACTGTCGAAGGTGAGATTGCCCGAGAGCCGCGAGGCACGGCCGGATTCGGCTACGACCCGATCTTCTATTACCCACCGTACGGCGCGACGCTCGCTGAGGTCGGCGAAGACGCCAAGCTTGCAGTGGCTCATCGCGGCCAGGCGTTCCGTGCGCTGACTTCGTGGATCTCCTCACTGCCCACTTCGCGCTGAATCTGCACGTCTCAATTTGAAGCACTCCGCCCGGCGAAAAGGTCCACGCTGATCAGGGTTCCGGTCCAACCAAGAAACTCTGACATCGCCAGATTGAACGATTACGGATATGTTGGGACCGCGATGAGCATCTTCGCGATCTTGTGTGCGTCTCCGCGAATTGAGTGGGGTGTGTGCCATCAGCTGTGCCGTTGGCGTTCTGGTTGCCTTATCTCTGGGCATGTCGGTTTTGGTATCACGCTCTCTTCGCGTCTGGGTGCTGGCTGCGCTCACGATCGCGATCGCGTCGGGACACGTCTCGGCAGCCAAGCGACCGTTCTCGCACAAGTTCGATTCCGCGCTCGCTGCTTTAGCGGGTAAAGGCGGTCATCGTACACGCGTGATCGTGCGTTTGCGCGAGGGTTCCGGCGCATCGGTGCGCGAGCTCCTGCGACGCACGAAGTCGAAGCTCAGATACGACCACGACTCGATCTCCGCGCTGACGACAGAACTTCGCTTAGAGGATCTCGACGCCATCGCCGATCTCGACGAGGTTGAATCGATCTCGATTGACGCACCTGTTGCGGCCACAGCGACGGTGATTCCGTCGACCACCGGCACCGCCTTGCGAAGCACGCTCGGAGTCTCCTCGAATACCACGCTCACTGGACGCGGTATCGGCGTGGCCGTAGTCGACTCTGGCATCTCTCCGCTGCCGGAGTTTGGCACACGCATTCGTGCGTTCTATGACTTCACGCGCGGCGGAATCTCAACGCGTCCCTACGATGACTACGGCCACGGCACGCACGTCGCCGGTTTGATTGGTGGCGCTGTCGCCGGCGGCACGGATCCATCAAACGTCGGCATCGCGCCGAAGGTCTCGCTTATCGGCTTGAAGGTGCTCGATGCGAAGGGCGCCGGCTACACGAGCGACGTGATCCGGGCGATCGAATTCGCGATCGCGAACCGCTACATGCTCGGCATCGACATCATCAACCTGTCGCTCGGCCATGTGCCATACGAGTCGGCGAAGACTGACCCGCTGGTGCGCGCCGTGGACAAGGCCACGGCCGCCGGCATGGTCGTCGTGGTGGCAGCGGGCAACCTCGGCATCAACCCGACAACGGGGTTGCCTGCGTATGGTGGCATCCTGTCGCCGGGCAATGCGCGCTCGGCGATCACAGTTGGCGCCGAGCACACGATGGGCACGCGCACGCGCTCGGATGACGTCATCGGCCCTTACAGCTCGCGCGGCCCGACGTGGATTGACGGATACGCGAAGCCCGATCTGGTGGCGCCCGGACACAAGCTGCTCGCGCCGGTGGACGACAACAGCGATCTGCCGAGGAAGAATCCATCGCTCACGTCAGGATCGTCCTACGGGCCGACGTATCTCACGCTGACGGGAACGAGCATGGCCGCAGCAGTGACGTCAGGCGTCGTCGCGCTGGTGCTCGAGGCCAACGAGACTGCGGTCAATGGCTCGCAACCGGCTCTGACACCGAATGCCGTAAAGGCGGTCCTTCAGTACACCGCGCTGACGATGCGTGACGCCTCGGGTGTCGTGTACGACCGCATGACGCAGGGCGCGGGCGCGCTCAACGCGGACGGCGCACTGCAGCTGGCGCGCGCGATCGATACGGCACACACCCGCTATTCGCTCATGTACGGCGTGGCACCGGTCTCGTACATCGACGGCTCACTGCCATGGTCGCAGTTCATCATCTGGGGCAACAACATCGTCTGGGGTGACAGCGTCCTCCGCTACTCGGCATCCTGGAACCAGAACGTGATCTGGGGCGACAACGTGATCTGGGGTGACAACGTTATCTGGGGCGACAACATCGTGTGGGGCGACAGCACCATCTGGAAGACCAACATCGTCTGGGGTGACAACGTCGTCTGGGGTGACAACCTCATTTGGGGTGAGAACCTCGTGTGGGGCGAACGACTCGACGAGAACGTCATTTGGGGCGATTCCATCCTGTGGCAGTAACGGACACTGACAAACGACCACTAACACAAGGACCGCGTATATGACTGCTCACGAGACGAGCTCTTCGCGCATTCAGCGCAAGGTTATCTGGGACTAACAGCACCATGAACGGCGCGGTGTCTTCCACGGGCGTGCTGGGCTGGGTTCGCGATTGGGTATCGCGAAGTCACGAGCCGGCGAAGGGTGATGCCTCCCGGGCGATGAGCCTGGAGCACTTGCCCATCTCCGCGAGTGTCTTCGTGATCGCCGTCGTGGCCGTCGGCTGCGTCGTGGTGATCCTTCAGGGACCGCGCCAGATCACTCACCCCACGCAATTCGTCGCGCTGCTCGCGGCATCCGTACTCGCCTCGAGCTTGCGACTGCGTCTGCCGCTCGGGACGAGCGCCTCGAACCTGTCGATTTCCTACAGTGTGGACTTCGCCGCGCTGCTCCTCATCGGGCGCGAGATGACCATGCTGGTCGCCGGAGCGAGCGCGTGCGCGCAGTCGATCTTTGGCACCAATCGACGTAACCCGGCGTTCCGCATCCTCTTCAACGCCGCCGCACTCGTCCTCACGGTCCAGGCTGCCGGCGTGACGTTCGCGTATTTCGGTGGCGAGCCCGGCGAGGTCGATCTCACTTCAATCGCGAAACCGCTGGTGGCCAGCGCGCTGGCCTATTACATCGTGAACACGGCGATCGGGGCGACCGCCGTCGGCCTTGCCGCGCGTCAGCCGGTCTGGCAGGTGTGGCAGACGAATTTCCTGTGGACCGCGCCGAGTTATTTCGTCGGTGCCGGTGCCGCGGTCGCAGGCGTTGCGCTGTGGGAGACGAGCCAGTGGTGG
>DATCXH010000574.1:0-4074 GCA_036565925.1 Vicinamibacterales bacterium | reverse complement strand
CGATGTCACGCCCGCAGCAGTTCGGAACCCGCCTCTATATGACTGACGAAGAATTCGCCGCACGTGCGAAGCAGCGGCAGGGCGCACGCGACGTCGACGACGCCCGCACCGGCACGTTCCGCAACGAGGAAGGCAGCCGCGACTTCGGTTACACCTCGATGGTGATCGAACCGGCCGACGGTCGTGTCCCCGCGCTGACAGCGGCCGGACAGGAACGGCGACGGACCGGAGGTCAAGGTTCATTCGGCGTGGGGCCGTGGGACAAGGTCCAGGACTTCTCGCTCTACGATCGCTGCATCACACGCGGCGCGATTGGGTCCTTCATGCCCGCGGTATACGGCAACGGCGCGCGCATCGTCCAGACGCCGAACGCGGTCGTCATCAGTTACGAGATGGTGCACGATACGCGCGTGATCCCGCTCGACAACCGGCCGCCGCTCAGCGACGACATCCATCTGCTGATGGGCGATTCGCGCGGACATTGGGAGGGTGACACGCTGGTTGTCGAGTCGCGCAACTTCACCGATCGGACCGCGGTCGGCGGCGCCCGGCACAGCGAGAAGCTGCACATGACGGAGCGCTTCACGCGAATCGATCCCGAGATGATCGACTACGAGATCCATGTTGACGACCCCGACACGTTTGTCAAACCGTGGACAATGCGGATGACCATCACCACGCAGCCGGACTATCAGATTTACGAGTACGGCTGTCATGAAGGAAACAACGCGATGCGCAACGCGTTGAGCGCCGAGCGCGCCTACGAGAAGGCGGCAGCAGAGGCGAAGGAAAAGGGCCTGCCGCCGCCCGAGCGCGTGTTCGAACGCGTCAACGGAGCCGATCGGGCACGGTAGTGTTTTGGCGTAGTGTCCGCCTTCAGGCGGACCTGACGGAGGAACGATGACTCGAGTGCTCTTATCCGTGTTCGTCCTGACGTGTCTCGCGGTTCCGGCCGCAGCGCAGGCACCAGCGGCGCCCACCGCTTCACCGGCGGCCGATGCCACGGTCGTCGCAAACCCCACCTATATCTTCATTCCTCTGGAGATCATGGTGAACAAGCCAGCCGCCGAAGTGTGGAAGCGCGTCGGCAAGTACTGCGACATCGGCGAGTGGTTCCAGATTCCGTGCACGATCACACAGGGCAAGGATGGCGAGTTCGGCGCAGTGCGCTCAGTCGCAAACGAGATCCTTGTCGGCAAGACTGAGCTGTCCTACACCTACACGCAGCCGGTGCGAGCGGGCCGTCCGTACATCCTCTATCACGGCACGCTCGAAGCGCGACCGGTGACGGCGACGACCTCGAAGCTGGTCTACACGCTGGTCTATGACAACTCGACGCTGGGCGACGATGCCGCCAAGGAGAAGGATCGGCAGACGCGGACCGCGACGTTCACACGCGCGCTGCAGAACATGAAGACGATCGCCGAAGGCGGGACGCTGCCTCCTCCACCGCCGCGCGGTGGTGGTCCCGGCAAATAAGGTGGCCGACATGCGAGTGCGCGCAGCCCGCCTACGCTTCAGCTACGGGGGGCAAGCTTTCGTGGCCGGCAGCGTGGTCCTTCTCACACTGTCGCTCTCTGCGCACCACTCGCATGGCCAGTACGACGAATCCTTCCGGGACGTTTCCGGCGTCGTCAAAGAACTGCACCTGCTGACGCCGCACTCCTGGTTGTATATCGATGTGAAAGACGCATCCGGCGCAACACAGGTGTGGGCACTCGAGGCAACGACGCGCGCACAACTGGAGCAGGCTGGCGTCACACGCGACTACGTGAAGCCGGGTGATCTCATCAAAGCGCGCTGCCATCCCCTCAGAGACAAGACCAACGGATGTCTGCTCGGCTTTCTGAAGGCCGCCGACGGCACGGTCAAGGACTGGGATGGCGGCAATGCTCCCGCGCCGAAGGATTTTTAGGGAGGACGCGATGCGCGTCATCGTCACCGCTCTCGCGTTCGGAGTGCTGCTCTTGGCGACCAGCGCCGCGGGCGCGCAGGAGTGGGACGAGTTCACCAGCCTCCAGGACGGATTCCGTATCAACTTCCCTGGCCCACCGAAGGTCACGACGAGTACGTGGACGTCGCAGTTGAACTACGTGCTGCCCGATCGCATCTACAGCGCCGACCGTGGCAAGGAGCACTACTCGGTCACCGTCGTCGATTACAGCGACATCGAGCAGCAAGGCATCGAGCGCGCGAAGTCTTGCCCGCCCGGCAATGCCAACTGCCGCGCCAATGCACCGGCGACGTTAGGGCCGGGCTACTCTCATCACGATGAGCGCGGGGCGATCGTCTATGCGACGTTCAAGCTGCTCCAGCGCGATGCCAAGCTGAATTACCTGACGTGGGAGTGGCAGGATCTCGTCGAAGGCCACATCGTGCAGCTCACCAATGCCGATCAGTCACGCACGTTCGCGTGGATCGGCATGCACCAGCACAAGCTGTACATCGTCGAAGGCACGGTGCCGCCTGGTTATCCCGAGCCAGGGTTGTTTCAGCAGTCGATGCAGTGGATCGATAAGGACGGAAAAGGTATCAGGTATCAGACGCTCTACTCGAACTCATTCCACGCCTTCGGCATCTACCCGCTGCCGGGCATTGTTGGGCGATAAGGCTGTCATATGCGCGTCTCACGTAGTCCGCTCGTACCGTTGGCTTGCTTCATTCTCGTCACGTCATTCGGGTCGGGTGCTCTGGCTCAATGGCTGAGCCATCCGACTGCGGGCGTGCCGCGAAAGGCTGATGGCAAGGTCGATATGAGCGCGCCAGCACCTCGGATGTCGGACGGCAAGCCGGACCTGTCCGGGATCTGGGCGACCGCCGAGCCCAATCGAGGTCCGCAGGCCTCCGGACGCGCGGCCGAGGAGCGCTCTGACGATAAGAACATCGCCGCCTCGCGTCAGATGAGGAACATTGGCATCGATCTTCCGGGAGGATTGCCGTATCAACCGTGGCAGCTGCCGATCGTCAAGGAGCGCACGGAGAACGAAGCGATCGACGACCCGCACATCAGATGCCTGCCGGACAATTTCCTTCGGGCCTACGGTCTGCCGCATCTGCTGAAGTTCGTCCACTCCCCGCAGCTGCTGGTGGTGCTGAATGAAATGAACGCCGGATACCGTCAGGTCTTCACGGATGGCCGGCCATTGCCCAAAGACCCGACCCCATCGTGGCAGGGATACTCGTCGGCGAAGTGGTCTGGCGATACTCTCGTGATCGACACCATCGGACTGCGCGACGATACGTGGATCGATTGGAATGGAAGCGTGCTGACCGAAGCGGCCAAAGTGCGCGAAGAGATCCGCCGTCCGGATTTCGGACACCTCGACATCAAGGTGACTGTTGACGATCCCAAGGCGTACACCAGGCCATGGACCGTCACGTTGAGGCAGCGCATCGTCGTTGATGCGGAGTTGATCGACGAGATCTGTCTGGAAAACGAGAAGTTCGAGAAGTTCGTCGACAACCTCAAAAGGTAGAGGCGACGACCAGCGATTCCTATTCCGCGCGCAGCGCGCGAACCGGATCGGCAGTGACGGCGCGACGAGCGGGAAGATACGTGGCCAGAGCGCTCGCCGAGATCAGCAGAACCGATACAGCCGTGTACGTCACCAGGTCGAGTGTGGTGACTCCAAACAGCAACGACGACATCAGACGTGTGAGTCCGGCAGCAGCCACGAGCCCCAGACTCGCTCCAATCCCCGCGAGCGAGAGACCTTGGCGCACGAACGTAGTCAGTAGTTCCGCTCTCTGTGCCCCCAACGCTGTTCTGATGCCGATCTCGCGGGTCCGCTGCGACACGACATAGGCGATCACACCGTAGATGCCGACGATGCCGAGAACCAGGGCCATCGCGCCAGCGAGGGCGAGCATCACAAGCGTGAACGACGTCCGCGCCATGGACTGGTCGTAGAGCGTCTTGAGCGTGGTGACCAGGAACACCGGCTGCCTGCCGTTCACTGACCAGATTGCTTGCTGCGCCTCCGCCAACAAGCTCTCCGTTCCCGTGCGGTTGGAGCGGATCGCGAACATGCCGGCACCAACGGCGAATCCGTGCTCGTCGCCCCAAATATATCG
>DATCXH010000629.1:0-2293 GCA_036565925.1 Vicinamibacterales bacterium | reverse complement strand
CACGCTACGTGCCCCTCGAACAGCTGTGCCTGAGCCCGCAGTGCGGCTTCTCCTCGACCGAGGAAGGCAACGCGCTGAGCAAGGAAGAGCAGATCGCCAAGCTGCGGCTGGTCGTCGAAACCGCGCAGGAGGTATGGGGTTAGTCGATTTCATCGTTCGAACTGGTGGGACAGTCAGGGGGATCACATGAACAGTCGATACCAGACGAGAGCGTGGCGCTACGCGTCCGCCGCGTTGTGGGGCGCGGGACTCGCAACGACAGTGCACGCGCAACAGCCAACGACTCAGGGCCTCGAAGAGATCATCGTCACCGCACGCAAAGTGCAGGAGAACCTCCAGGAAACGCCGATTGCCATCACGGCGATCAGCGGCGACGCGCTCGAGAATCGGCAGATCTTCAAGACCGACATGCTCGACCAGGTCGTGCCGAACCTGCAGTTCGCCAACAACGCGCCGCTCGCGGGCAACAACTCGTCCTCGCAGGTCTTCATCCGCGGCATCGGCCAGACCGATCCGACGTCGACCGTCGATCCGGGCGTCGGTCTGTACATCGACGATGTCTACATCGGCAACGCGGTGGGCGGCACGATGGAGTTGCGCGACATCGCGTCGGTACAGGTACTGCGCGGCCCGCAGGGCACACTGTTCGGCCGTAACACGATCGGCGGCGCGATCCTGATGACCACGACCGATCCCGGCGATGAGTTCGGCGGCAAAGTGCGCGTCGGCACCGGCACCGACAGCCTGATGGACGGGTTCATCGCGCTCGACGCACCGTTCTCGAATACGTTGAAGGCGCGCTTCTCCTTCGGCATCCGTCAGCAGGACGGTTACGTCGAGCGCACGGACGGAACGGATCTCGGCGACACCGATACGTTCACCGGCATGACCAAGTGGGTTTGGACGCCGAGTGACAGCGTGCGCGTCACATTCGCAGGCGACTACACGAAGTCCGATGAGAACGGCAGCCCGCTCGTGTTCGCCGCGCTCACGGAGACAGCCGCGTTCCCGCGAACCTCGAGTCTGGAGGCCGGCTGCCCGGGCCTGTCCGACGGTGCGGTGCCGCCGCCGGGCCTGCCGGACCAGCCCGCGGTGCCCATGATCCAGGACGATCGCTGCGCCAACGATCTGCAGGGGCGCGGCCCGTATCACAACAACGGCACACTGCCGCTCGAGAGCACGCTGGAAAACTGGGGCGCGTCGCTCAACATGGCCTTCGACCTCACCGATGCGCTGCAGCTGAAGTCGATCAGCGCGTTTCGCGATATCCGCTGGACCGGGGTGCGCGACGCGGACAATACGCCGCTGACCATCCTGCACACGTTCTATGACGTGCAGGGCGATCAGCTCAGCCAGGAGCTCCAGCTCACCTACCAGAGCGAGTCGCTCGTCGGTGTGGTTGGGCTGTACTATTTCGAGCAGACTTCCGAAGACATCGTCACGGTCGAGCTCAACCCGCCGCCGCCGAACATCCAGCGCGACAACGACAACAACAAGGTGGACAACAACAGCTGGGCCGGATTCGCGCAGTTGACGTGGAACGCGACCGACAAGCTCTCGCTCACTGCCGGCGGTCGCTACACGGAGGATGAGAAGGGCTCGTATCCGGATCAGTTCGATCTTTCGACGCCGGCCAACAAGCAGATACCGGTCCGGTGGTATCGCGACACGTTCACCTCGTTCACGCCATCGGGCTCGATCGCATATCGCTGGACTGAAAATGCGATGACGTACCTGAGCTACGCCGAAGGCTTCAAGGGCGGCGGCTGGAACAGCCACTTCAACGATCCGCCGCTGAGCGCCGCGGAACAGGCAGCATTGCATGAGTTCGCCCAGGAAGAAGCAGAGACGATCGAGATCGGGGCGAAGTTCGATATCGCGGATTCGATGCGCCTGAACCTGGCGGTCTTCACCTCAGACTACAAGGACATGCAGGTGACGTATCGCGGACCCTTCCGTGCTCCGCCGGCCATGAGCGGCGTCGCGCCGTTCATTACCAACGCGGGCAAAGCGAGCATCGATGGCGCGGAGGCGGAGCTGACCTGGCAGCCCGGATCTGGCTGGCTCATCGATGCCAGCGTGGGCTATCTCGACGCCACGATCGACGAGCTCGAGAACCTGCCCCTGGCGATCATTCCGCCCGGCCTGGTGGTAGGCAACCGGTTGCCCTTTGCGCCAGAGTGGCAGGGGCATGTTGGCATCGAGTACGCCGCAACCCTGGGAAGTCTGGTGATCACGCCGCGCGTCGACGCTTCGTATCAGGACACGACGTTCTTCGACGCGATCAATACGC
>DATCXH010000155.1:0-2653 GCA_036565925.1 Vicinamibacterales bacterium | reverse complement strand
ACGGTGTGATATGTCGCTCTGGTCGCGTCTCGTCAACGTCATTCGCGGCGATCGCCTGATCGCCGAGATCGATGAGGAATTGGAATCGCACATCGCAGAAGCGATTGCGCATGGCCGCGACGCGGAAGAAGCGCGGCGGGCGTTTGGCGGATCGCTTCGGCAGCGTGAAGCGAGCCGCGACATCAAACGCATGGCGTCGCCCGCCGATTTCCTGATAGACCTACGACGAGCCGTCCGTGCCGTGCTGCGCCACCGGGCCCTCACAAGCGCCGTCGTTGGGTCCCTCGCGCTCGGCATGGGCGTGAATACCGCGATTTTTTCGCTCAGCAACAGTGTGCTCCTGAAGTCCCTGCCCGTCGAGCACAGCGACCGGCTGGTTCGAGTGACACCGGGAGGTGACTTCGAAGCCTGGACCTATCCACTCTGGGAACAACTTCAGGCGCACCAAACCGTTCTCGAAGGCGTCTTTGCCTGGTCGAGTCAGAACGCGAGTTTTGATCTCTCGCCGGGCGGCGAGGCAGACCTCGCGAATGGTCTGTGGGTGAGTGCGAGCTTCTTCGACGTGCTTGGCGTTCGGCCGACCCTCGGCCGTACATTCGTGGCGGCCGACGATCGCCGCGGAGGCGGTCCGGACGGGCCCGTCGCCGTCGTCAGCCATAGCTTCTGGCAACGCCACTTCTATGGCGCCGCGGACGTGGTTGGAGCGACGCTCTTGATCGAGCGCGTCCCCTTCACCGTAGTCGGGGTCACGCCCCCGGACTTCTTCGGGCCACAGGTCGGGTCGAGGTTCGATGTCGCGATTCCAATCGGGACGCAACCGCTCGTGCTGCGACGGGATCGTCTCGATCAGCGGACCTGGTGGTGGCTGCAAGTGATGGGCCGGCTCAAGTCAGGTCAGGCGGTGGAGAGTGCGGCGGCTGGCCTGGCGCCGCTTCAACCGATCCTCCGCGACCTGACGAGACCTTCGGGCCTGAGCGCCGCGGACGCGGCGAACTACCTCGGGTCGCCCATGACCGTTACGCCGGCACCAGGCGGTGTCTCTGAGCTTCGGCGCCGCTATCAGCGTCCGCTGACGGTCCTCATGGCGGTGGCTGGACTCGTGCTGCTCATCGCTTGCGTGAACGTCGCCAATCTGATGCTCGCCCATGGGGAACGCCGCCGCCCGGACGTGAGCCTTCAGGTGGCTCTCGGCGCGTCGCGAGGTCGGCTCATTCGTCAGTTGCTGGCGGAGAGCCTCGTGCTGTCGGTGTTGGGCGCCGTGGCCGGCCTACTGATGTCGATCTGGGCCGGCCGGTGGCTGGTGGCACAGCTTCCCGCAGTCAACGGAGCGCCCTATGTTGATCTGTCGATCGACTGGCGTGTCCTCGGGTTCACGGGAGGCGTTGCCATCGCCGTTGCCCTGCTCTTCGGGACGGTACCGGCCTTTCGCGCGACGAGGGTTGATCCACTCCAGGCGCTGAAACACGGTCGAGGATCTGCCGGTCATGGCCCCAGCGCTCTGGGCAACGCGCTGGTGGCGTTCCAACTTTCGTTGTGTCTCGTGCTCGTGGTGGCCGCCGGTCTCTTCGTGCGCACGTTCACCGCGCTGACCGGGCAGGACACAGGTGTCGATCGCGAACGCATCATCGTTGTGGCCGTCGACGCACGGCACAGCCCAAATGCGTCAGCCAATCGGAAGGCCCTCTACGACCGCGACCGCATCCTGGTTGCGATCCGTGCACTGCCGGGCGTAGCGGACGCGGCGTACTCGTCCAACGCACCGATGAGCAACAATGCATGGAATACGGTCCTTGAGCCGGTAGGTCCCGCGGCGAGTCCAATTCAGGATCGAGGCGTCCTCAAGAACGAAGTCAGTCCGCAGTGGTTTTCGACATATGGCATTCCCGTCATCGCTGGCCGCGACTTCTCGGTGTTCGATCAGCGGAGCCCGCAAGCGGTGGTCATCGTGAACGAGACGTTGGCCAGACGCTACTTCGATGGGGATCCCGTTGGCCGATCCATTCGAGAGGTTGGAGGTCCCAATGATCCACAGCCGGACCTGACCATTGTCGGAGTCGCGCGGGACGCCGTCTACACATCCCTCCATGAAGACCCGCCTGCGACGATGTACCTGCCGTCGGCACATGCATTCGGTCCGATCAGTGTCAGAGCCCAGAGTGAGTCGCCGGCGTATCTGATTCAGGCGGTCATAGCTGCGATCACTGATATTGATCGGGATCTGGAACTCAGAGCCCACCTCCTGGCGGACGATTTCTCCGCGGCGGTCGCGCGCGAGCGAATGCTCGCCGTGCTCGCCGCGTTGTTCGGGGGCCTCGCACTGCTATTGGCGGGCGTCGGACTCTACGGTGTCGTGTCATACGGCGTCGGAGCACGGCGAACAGAAATCGGCATCCGCATCTCCTTAGGTGCAAGCCGGGCCGGCGTGGTCGGCCTTATCGTGCGGCGAGTCGCTGCCCTGATGTGCGTCGGCGTCGCTGTCGGAGTCCCGATCAGTCTCTTGGGCGCACAGTACGTCTCGGGCCTGCTGTTCGGCGTATCAGCTCACGACCCGGCGACGCTCGCAGTGGCGATGCTCGCGCTCGCGTCTGTGGGCCTGGCTGCAGCTTGGATTCCAGCGCAACGGGCCGCGAGTATCAATCCGACCAGGGTGCTC
>DATCXH010000669.1:0-8573 GCA_036565925.1 Vicinamibacterales bacterium | reverse complement strand
GCGATCGCCACGCCGACGCTGTTGATGCGGTCAGGGATCGGTCCGGCTGATGCTCTGCACAGACATCGCATTCCTGTCGTCGTCGATCTGCCTGGCGTTGGCGGCAATCTGCAGGACCATCTGAAGCTCTCGGTGCGGTGGAAAGGCAAGACGAGACTGTCTGGTTCGACGGTTGTCGCAAGTCTGTTCACATCGTCATCGCGCGAGGTGGGCGACCTGCAGGTGATTGTCGGTCGCGGCCTCGATCAGCCTGATGACTTCGTGACGATCACGGTCTCGCATCTCAAGCCGCGGTCGCGCGGCACGGTGACGTTGAGGGCGGCCGATCCCTTCGCCGCGCCGCGCATTCGTGTGAACTATTTGAGCGACCCGCACGATGTCGATGTGCTGGTCGAGGCAGTCGCGCTGGTGCGGCGTCTCGGTGAGTCGCGCACCTACGATCGTCTGCGCGCCGAGGAGATCGAGCCAGGCGCCTCACATCAGGATGTGGCATCGTTCGCCCGCCAGAAGGCCGATTCGATCTATCACGCTGCGGGCACGTGCCGCATGGGCCCGTTATCCGATCGCGGGGCCGTGGTCGATGCCGATCTCCGCGTGCACGGCATCGACGGTCTGCGTGTGGCTGACGCGTCGATCATGCCAGTGATCGTCAACGCACCCACGCACGCTGCGTGCGTCATGATTGGCGAGAAGTGCGCGTCGATCATTGGCGCTCAGTGCGCGTGATCGCTGCGCACCGAGCGAGCGTGCAACGCTGTGAACACGCACGCGAGCGGTGTGTAGTAACTTCTTCCCGACCGTGGAGAAAGCATACTGATTGCGGCGCGCGATCGTCGCGCGTGATGCGCTGCGCGTGCATCGAGTTCGTCGATCGTTGAGACAATCCGCAACTCGATCGCTACGGACGTGCTGGAGCTCAACAGGTACGCGACTTGCGATATCGAGCGACGTCCCGGTTATGGCGACGAAGCACACGATCACTCCTCGCGGCGCGCTCCTCGAGTCACACCTTCATCGCGGAGTGGTCGCACGGCGCAAGCGGGTCACCGCGTCGTCTGCCGAACGTCCGATGCGTACGGTGTGCGCATGGTGCGTGGAGCACGACCGACCGGCCGCGGTGCTGGTTGATGTGCCCATCGACGACCGCGGACTCTCGCACGGGATCTGTCAGTCCTGCCTCGCTCTGCTGCGGTCCGACTCGTGGGCCGTCGGTGGTTCGTCTGACACGTCATCGACCTGGCGCTGACGCCGCTCTGTCAGAACGCTCGTGTCGATGAATGACGCGAGGGTTACCATACCTGCACAGGAGCAGCTCCGTGTTGCGCAGGTTCTTCAAATCCGGCCTTCAGAAAACACTCAGCGAGCATTTCCGCGGCATCGAGACGTCGCAGATCGTCACTGCGGCGCGCGATTTCCCAATCACGTCTCGCGTCGATCTTCAGTCGGCGCTTGACGACTGGTTTCGCGATCGTCCAGCGACCCGCCAGCTTGGCGTGCACATGCAAATGAGCCACGAGACGCCAACGTTGGCGCAATTGCTCGTGCCAAGTCCATTCGGCGTGGTCGATACCGGTCCGCTGCAGCACGACGAAGTCGATGTCGGCGATCCGGCGCCGGTGCGGTGTCTCAAGAATGGCTTGTGGCTGTCGTTGCAGGACGGCGTCCCGTTCGCCGTGTTGTTGTCTCCGGCACTCACCTATGGCCGCTCGTCTGGCGTGCATCTCGAGGTCGGCATTGCGGCCGGAGAACGCGGCGCTGCGATCTCGCAGGCATTCTTCCGCGACCTCGAGGTGCAGGTCGCCGCCGGCAAGACCTATCGCGGCCGCGTCATCTCGCTCGAGAGCCAACACGACTACTCGGGTCGCGGCGGTGCGGTGAAGGTGCATCGCCTCCATGCCGTGAAGCGCGATGACGTCATCCTCCCCGAGACGACGCTCGCATTGCTCGACAGGAACATCGGCCGATTCGTGGCCTCCCGCGAGGCGATCAAGGCGCTGCGGTTTTCGAGTAAGAAAGGGCTGCTGTTCTACGGGCCACCGGGCACCGGCAAGACGCACACGATTCACTATCTCGCCTCGCAATTACCCGAGTTCACGACGCTGCTGGTGACGGCGGAGCAGGTCGCACTGATCGACGAATACTTCCGCCTTGCTCGATTCCTGCAGCCGGCAATGATGGTCGTCGAAGACGTCGATCTCATCGCTCGCAATCGCGAACACATGCGCGTGCCGGGCGAGGAGGTCCTGTTGAACAAGCTCCTCAACGAAATGGACGGACTGCGCGAGGACGCCGACGTGCTGTTCATCCTGACGACGAACCGACCCGATCAGCTCGAGCCGGCACTCGCGGCGCGCCCCGGCCGAATTGATCAGGCCATCGAGTTTCCGCTGCCTGACGAAGAGGGACGGACGAAGCTGGCGAAGTTGTATTCGCGGGGCCTCGATGTGCCACACGACGTCCTCGAATTGATCGTCAGGCGGTCGAAGGGCTCGAGCGCCGCGTTCATCAAGGAGTTGATGCGGCGTTCGGCCCAGTTCCTGATCGAGACGGGCGACGGTCACGTGTTGACCACTGCGGCGGTTGACAGTGCGATCGAGGAGATGGTGTTCATCGGCGGGTCGTTGAATCTGAAACTCCTCGGCGGCGCGCACGACGATTCGGCCGCGGTCTCCTCTCACTGATTCGCTCGATGAGATCCGGCGTCAGCTCCACTTACGGCGTCAGCTCCGCTGACGCGTCGGCTCCACTCAAACCGCAGTCAAATGTGCCGTGAGGTTGTGGGCTCGCGCAAGAAATCGCGCTAGGATTCCCAACATGGTGCGCACGTCTCCAACGCTCGCTCTCGTCGTCTTCGGTCTCGTTGCGTATAGTGTCGCCGTCGGAGGCCAGGGCACGACATGGCAGCCGGCAGATGCGAGTGGCAACGGGCAAATGCCGATCATGCCCGTTCATCAGGAGCCGCATCATCGACAGGTGTTCCAGCGAGGACCGCTGCGCATCCTCGATCTCCAGCTTCCTCCCGGCGACGTTTCCTGGTTTCACACGCACGAGTGGCCGGTCTATTACCTGACGACGTCCGACTCGCCGACGATAAGCCAGAATCTCGGCGAGGAGTGGGGCGCAGGACGACGTGGTCGCGGGCCCGCGCCCGCGGCAGGTGGCGCACCCGCTCCTGCACCTGCGGCCGGAACTGCGCCGGCCGCTCGCGGACCTGTACGAGGCCGTCCACATCTAATGAGCGATCTCAGTTACGCGGAGAAGCCGAATACGCACCGCATTCGCAACGACGGACCTGGCCTGTTTCGCGCAATGGTCGTCGTCAACGAAACGGCCGGCGGTGATGAGACCGTGACCGAAGAGCAGGCCGGATTCACTGAGAAGTCGATCTCGAGCAACAAGTGGTTCCGCGCCTATCGCATCGTCCTGAATCCGGGCGAGAAGTCAGCGCCGCATCAGCACAAGGCGCCGGTTGTGATTCTGCAAGACACCGCCGGCAAAGGCGTCGGTGTGGGTGGGATGACGTTCGAGTTCAACGAGCCTGGGCAGTGGGCGTATTTCGATCCCGGCGATCGTCATCAGATCTCCAACACTGGCGACAGCCGTCTCGAGCTCATCGAAGTGGAAGTGCGCCGGAAATAGGTGAGCCGGTCTTTGGGACCGGCCACAGAGCCCCTTTTCCGTTATCCTGCACATTCCCAGGCATGACACGAGTTGTCGTCACGCTGGCGTTGCTCGCCGGCGCAGTGCTGCGCATTCATGCCGCGCCTGCGCCAGCCAGCGCTGCGTCGGCTGCTGAACTGCAGAACCGCACGATTCAGGCGTTCGATCGCTACGTTCGCCTCACCGAGGCGCGATTGAACGGGAACGCGTCGTTCCTGTGGATCGATACCCTTCCTGAGGCCCAACGACGCGAGGCGATTCACACGGTCCAGCGCAAAGAGCTCTCCATCGAGCGGGTCGAGACCAAAGACAACGGCCGCGAGATCGACGTGCCAGGCGGGATGATCCATCACTGGGTCGGGACGGCATTCGTTCAGGGCGTCACGATCAACGACGCATTGGCCGTACTCCAGGACTACAACGAGCACCATCGCATTTACGCGCCGACAGTCGCCGCGTCCAAACTGCGGTCGCGCGACGGCGATCGCTTCACGTTCTTCCTGCGCTTCGTCATGAAGAAGGTGATCACCGTCACCGTGAATAGCGACCACGAAGCGGTGTTTCGCCGGCCCGCGGCCGATCGCGCGGAGGGGTGGATTCACAGTACGCGCATTGCCGAAGTCGAGAATGCCGGCACGTCCAGCGAACGCGAGAAGCCGGTCGGCGACGATGGCGGATATCTGTGGCGGCTGAATACATACTGGCGTCTGCTCGCGCGTGACGGCGGACTCTACATTCACTGTGAGTCGGTCTCGCTCTCGCGAGGAATCCCCATCGGGTTCGGCTGGATCGTCGGGCCATTCGTGACCAGCATTCCGCGAGAGTCTTTGACCTTCACACTCGAGACGACGCGGAAGCGATTGGAACGCGGCACGCGATAGACGCCGTTTCGAGGTCGCTCAGGGCAGGCAGGTGGAGAAGAAGTCCGCACGAACGAATCTGCGCGGAGCCGACACCGACGTGCTGCAGATCGTGGCACTGCAGTCGCGCGACAAGAACCGCATTCGACGTGTGCTCGATCCGCGGAATCCGATTCATGGCTCGCTCCTGCCTCATGTGATTCCATTGCTCGGCGAGCGCTCGGTTGCCGCCACCGCCATGCAGGCGCTGCAACTCGTCGCTGACGTGCACTGCGGCGCGCTGGTCGACGCGCTGCTCGATCCAACGCGGACAGTGGTCGTACGACGACGGCTGGCCAGAGTGCTCGCGGTCTGCCGATCGCAGGTCGTGGTCGATGGATTGTTGATGGCGGCCGAGGATCCGCTGCCCGACGTCAGAGCGCAGTCGGTACGCTCGTTGTTTCGAATCCGGCGCCAATACGCAGATGTCCGCATCGATGCCACCCGCATGCTCGACCTGGCGCGAGTCGAGCTGGCCCGTAGCGAGCCGGACGTGCGGCATGTCTTCACGCTGCTGTTATTCGTGCTGCGCGTTCAACCGCTACGCGCCGCTTACCGTGGGCTGCGCGGGGGCGACAGTCATGCCCGCGGAACGGCGCTCGAATACCTGCACAGCGTGCTGCCGAAGGATATTCGCGACGCGTTATTAAGGAGGTTTACGAACAGGGCGAAAGCCGGATGACCGGTTAACCCACGCTGACCGCCTGGCCTGGCACATACGGCCTGGTCGTGGCGGTCAGTGGAGAGCAGCTCGCACCGTATGCCGGGCAGAACCGCTACACGTGGCTTAGCAAGGGTAGTGCCGCCTCGCAATTGCACGATTTGTCCCATCTTTTTGAAATCGGCCGTCAACGATGTGGCGCAAGGGCGCCAGACATGTGACTTCCGTGGCGCTGGCGAGAGAATTCTGTATCAACGGCTCTGCCTTCGGCTTCGGCGAGGGCTGCGTCAGGTATGAGAACATTCGGCCGTTGACGTCCGTCGTAGGCAGGTGGCCCCGCCGGCTCTCATTCAAACTCACAGGGAGATCTCGATGAAGAACGTGTTCGTCATGGTGGTGGGATTGCTGCTGCTCGCCGCGCCGGCTTTTGCGGCGGACGTTGATGGGAAATGGACTGGCACGGTGAGCACGCCGATGGGCGATCTTCCGGTCCAGTACGAATTCAAAGCTGACGGTGCGACGCTGACCGGAACGACGCTCGGATTCGACGGTGGGTCGGTCCCGATTAAGAACGGCAAGGTGGACGGTAGCAAGATCGCGTTCACTGTGACCTTTGACTTTGGCGGCATGACACTGGACCTCTCGTATACCGGTGTCGTCTCGGCCAGCGAAATCAAGATGACCGGCGACTTCATGGGCATGCCCTTCGAGTTCACGGTTAAGAAGGCGTGACGCGGAAAATCATCATCGCCGTCGCCGTGCTCACGGCGACGGTCGTCTTCGCGCAACAAGCGGGCAAGCATCCGATCAGCGGACGTGTCTACGCCCAGACGATGGGCGTACAGGGTGCGTCGTGGCTTGATCGTCCCGAGCGCGACCGCGAGGAGGACCCGGATCTCGCGATCCGGTTACTGCGAATCCAGAAGGGCGCGACCGTGGCCGACGTTGGCGCCGGATCAGGCAACATCACCATTCGACTCGCCAAACAGGTCGGTCCGATGGGGAAGGTCTACGCCAATGACATTCAACCGGGGATGTTGGACATCCTCCAAAAGAATGTCGCGAAGGCCAAGCTCATGAACGTTGTCCCTGTGCTGGGCGCGATCGACGATCCAAGACTGCCCGCGGAGTCCATTGACCTGGCGATCATGGTGGACGTCTATCACGAGTTCTCCGAGCCGCAGAAGATGCTGCAGCGGCTCCGTGAGGCGATCAAGCCGGGCGGCCGTCTCGTGCTGCTCGAGTACCGCGCCGAAGATCCGGAGATCCCGATCCTGCGCGAGCACAAGATGAGCAAGCCGCAGGTGAAGCTCGAGGTCGAGAACGAGGGGTTCAAGCAGTCGCGAGTGTTCGACGACCTGCCCTGGCAACACCTGTTCGTGTTCACCCGCCCGTAGAGGCGGGTCTTCCGACCCGCCTAACGACGAATCCTCGGATAGGCGTGCCGCCGGTCCTCGTCAGGCAGATCGGAGGCCGTTGGTGGCGTCAGCATGATCACGGTGGGGAAGGACTGCGTCTGCGCGCCCTCGAAGTCGCGCGCCCACTCCTTGTGGTTGTAGACGCACACCGGCAGGCAGATGGAGCAGTAGGAGTACTTCGCGAAGTACGGAAAGCACCGCCCCGTATCCACGACGTAGCGGTCGTAACCGAGATGGTCCTTGCCGGCCTGCGGATTACGCTCGTCAGGGATTGCACCCGGAGGACAGTATTTCCGGCAGGCGCGACACGAATCGCAGAACTTCGCGATGCCCGCGTCGATCGGGTGATCGGTCTCGAGCTCGATCGACGTAATCACGCTGCCCATTCGGAACAGCGGGCCGAGCGTGGGATGAATGATCGAACCGTGCCGACCCAGTTCGCCGAATCCTGCTTTGAGGCCGATCGGGATGTGCAGGAGATCGCTGTCGCCGATGGGGTGCTCGACCTTGCACGCGTAGCCGATCGATCGAATGTAGGCAGCGAGTTGAATCACCGTCTCGCCGAGGGTGAAGTACACGCGCAGGCATTCGATCGCTGACGCCTTCGAGGGGACGACTTGAAACTCGCGCCAGCGCATGCGCTGTCCGACCGCGATGGCGTACTTCTCTGTCATCACGCGGCCACGATACACGTCGCTCGGCTCGATCTCGCAAATGCCGACGATATCGGCACCGAAGCCGAGCGCTTTGTCTTTCAGATGCTGTGCGGCGTTCGCGGGGGAGGAGAATGCCAGGCGTTCGGCGGCGACTTCACCGTCGAACCGCGGATACTGGTGATTGAAGATCTCCTGCAGAAGGTCTGCGACTTCCGGAATGCGAATCGAGCGGCCGCCAACCGCCGCGTACCAGTCGTCCCACGCAAAGGGAGGCGGCGACGGCCTCACTGTCATGTGGGCAGGACCGCGTTGTAGCCGTGCTCGGCGACGTAGCGCGCGCGCTCGCGATAGCCGGCCGGATCGGTCGGTGTCGGTGCGCTGAGGCCGTCCACGTAGCGATTGAACATGCAGAAGGCTGCGGCGATCAGGACCGTGTCGTGAATCTCGACGTCGGTTGCGCCTTCAGCCCGCGCCCGCTCGATGTCATCGGTGCGCACGTTGCGCCCGCTCCGTTGCACGCGGGCGGCGATAGACAACAGCGCTTTCATCTTCGGCGAGACCGGCGCGCTGTACGCGTCGCGGACCACCGCGGTGACAATCTTGCCCTCGTCGCCGAGATGGCAGGACGCGACGGCGGCGTGGCTGTTGTGACAGAAGTCGCACTCGTTGAGAGCCGACACATACGCGGCGATGAGCTCACGCTCACCTCGGCTCAAGGAGCTTTCGGCGTGGAGGAGGATGTCGGTGAGCGCGCTCATCGGCGCCGCCACTTCGGGACGAAACGCGAAGAGCGAACGAATGCCGGGAACGCCTTCGGGAACAGCAATATGAGGCACGACGCGACTGTACCGGGCGCATAATCACGTCGCAATAACAAAGAGATACTAAGGAGATACTAGGGTGATGCGCCGAGCGATGTTGGTCGGGATCGCGCTGGTCGCTGCGGTGGCAGTGACTGCGGCGCAGTCGCCGCTTGCATTTGATGTGGCCTCGGTCAAGGAGTACTCGTCCCCCAGCGAGACGGCAGCGTTCGGGATCATGCCGCCGACGCCCGGCCGTCTGCGCATTGTCAGGACCTCACTCCGTTTCATCCTCCACTATGCCTTCCAGGTTCGCGATCACCAGCTGATTGGCGCACCCGAGTGGGCCGACTCTGCGAGCTTCGATATCACCGCGACCTTTCCGGCTGAACCCCCTCGCACCGAGGACGACAGGCGGGCGATGTTGCGAACGCTGCTCGCCGATCGCTTCGGATTGAAGACCCATCGCGAGAAGCGGG
>DATCXH010000228.1:0-4066 GCA_036565925.1 Vicinamibacterales bacterium | reverse complement strand
ACGTCAACGACCGGCGCATCACCGGTGACGGTCAGCGTTTCCTGAATGCCACCGACCCGCATCTCGGCATTCACTGTCGTCACGCCGCCGCCACTCAGCTCGAGGTTTTGCCGCGCAACGGTTGAGAATCCCTGCAATGTGAACGTCACCGTATAGGTGCCGGGACGAAGATCGATGATCTGAAACTGACCGTTCGCGTCGGTGACGACCGATCGGGTTTTCTCGATGAGGGCCGGACTCGTCGCTTCTACCGAGACGCCCGGCAGGACGGCCCCCGACGTGTCACGAACCGTGCCGGCGATCGACTGCGCATATAAGAGCGAAGGAAGGCTGATGCAGAGCGCCGCGAAGAGTAGTGTTCGGACGATGGCACGCGTATGTGATGTGGTCATGGTTGCTCCCAGACGCGCGCATTGCACTCTGCCTCGAACTGGAAGTCAATACACCTGAATGCGGGATCACGAACTTTGCGCGGTTCTTGATACGCGAGACTCGTAGGTCCATAATCTGCCCACCTATGCGTCCAGCGAATCGCCAAAGTGGAAAGACGCGGCGGAGCCGAGTGAGGGCCGTCGGCCTGATGCTGACCGTCGCGGCCGCAACGATTCTCAATTTGCGAGTCGCGGCCCAGGGTGGCGGAGCGCGGCCACCCGATATCGCCGGTGAATGGCGGCTCGATAGCAACGAAGATCCCGGGCAACCTCCGTTGGCCGACTATCTCGGGCTCGCGCTCAACGAAGCCGGACGTCTCCGCGCCGACACGACACCCGAATCGATCTGGGGGACGCCGGAGTATCAATGCCGCCCGCACTCGGCGCCACACCAATGGCGCGGCGTCGGCGGTGCACGGATTCTGAAAGACCTCGATCCAATCTCGCGGGAGATCGTTGGCTACCGCCTGCAGTTCATGCGTTCGCTCGATCGCCCAATCTTCGTCGACGGCCGGCCGCATCCACCGGCCTGGGCGCCTCACAGCTGGAGCGGATTCTCAACGGGCGAGTGGATTGGCCAGACGTTGAAGGTCACGACCACACATCTGAAGGACGGCTACCTGCGCCGCGGCGGACCGCAGACATCAGACATGCTGACGATGACCGAGTACATCACGCGGCATGACGACATCCTGTCGATTCTGCAGGTGGTGGACGATCCGATCTATCTCGACGAGCCGTACGTGCTGTCGATCACCTATACCTACGATCCGAATGCGGGTCCGGCGACGGAGAACTGCAGCGGGTCGTCATTTGCTGAGAACGGCGGACGCGATCGCCACTGGGTGCCACACTTCCTGCCGGGGCAGAACAGTGGCATCGGCGAGTTCCTGAAGACGCAGTCGTGGATTCCGTTCGAACCGATCCGCGGCGGCGTGAAAACGATCTATCCCGAGTACCGGTCAGTCCTCGCGAAAAGCGCGACGCTGAACACGTTGACCGTGCCCGTCTCGAAGTCGGCGAACGACGTCGCCAAGCGCATTGCCGATCAGAGCCCGCGCGACGGACAAGTTCATGTGATGCCGGTGCAGGGCAATATCTACATGCTGATTGCCGACGGCACGAACATCACCGCCTCCGTTGGTCGCGACGGCATCGCCATCGTCAACACTGGGTCGGCGCAGATGACCGACAAGGTGTTGGCCGCACTCGGAGAGCTCTCGAAATCGGTGACGAGCGCGACCGCTACGAACACGTGCTTTGGTGCGAACTGTCCCGGCATGCCGAGTTGGTCGAGCCCCTACTTCAACACCGTAGTTGCGTCGCCGCGACCGGCACGCGGGGTTCGCTACATCATCAACACCAGTGCGGCGCCCGAGCACATCGGCGGCAACGAGAGGCTCGCCGCGTCGGCCACCTTCCGGCGCGCCGGAGGTGCGGCCGGGTTCGGCGGCGCGACCCGCGACATTGGCACGAACGCGACGATCGTCGCCCACGATGGCGTGCTCAGCGCGCTGAGCACGCCTCCTGACAAGGCGGCGGCTGCGCCCGAAGCCGCATGGCCGTCGGAGACCTTTTTCGATGACTTCTACAAGCTCTCGGAGTACGTGAACGGCGAGCCGGTCATCCTCTATCACGCCAAGGCCGCGAACACCGACAGCGACAGCTTCGCGTTCTTCCGTCACTCGGAAGTGATCGCGGCGGGCAACCTGTTCTCGACGATCAGCTATCCCCTCATCGACACGACGAAGGGCGGGACCATTCAGGGCGTCATCGACGGTCTCAATCAGATCCTCGATCTGTCGGTGGCGGAATACCGCTCACAGGGCGGCACGTGGGTCGTTCCGGGCCGCGGACGTCTGTCGGACACGGCCGACGTCGCCTCGTATCGCAACATGCTGGTGATGATTCGCGACCGGATCCGCGACCTCAAGAAGCAGGGCAAGACGCTCGAGCAGGTGAAAGCGGCGCGCCCGACACTGGATTTCGACGGACGCTACGGATCCACGACCGGCCCCTGGACGACGAACATGTTCATTGAAGCGGTCTTCAAGAC
Organism: Vicinamibacterales bacterium; assembly: GCA_036565925.1. Taxonomy (GTDB): domain Bacteria; phylum Acidobacteriota; class Vicinamibacteria; order Vicinamibacterales; family UBA2999; genus Gp6-AA40. Next base: position 1,579 of record DATCXH010000228.1, on the reverse strand, counting down.
GTTGTGAGGACGGTCCGCCTGACCGCCTACGCCAAGGCTACGGCGGTCCGCCGAAGCTTCAGGCGAAGGCGGAAGGCGGACACTACAGGAGAAGCTCTGATGCGCAGGTTGTTGTTGATCGCCATCGCTGCCGTGCTGACTGCCACGGCGTCATTCGCCCACCACTCGTTCGCGGCGACATATGAGACCAGTAAGTCGATCAAGCTCGAAGGTGAGATCGTGCAGTTCGTCTACCGCAACCCGCACTCGTTCGTGCACGTCGACGCGCCGGACGCGAGCGGCGTGTCCCAACGCTGGGCGGTCGAGTGGGGTGGCACCACCCAGCTGGCGCAAGCCGGCGTGAAGCGCGATTCGCTGAAGATCGGCGACAAGGTCGTCATCAACGGACGGCCGTCACGCGTGCCCGGCGAGTACCGCGTGTTGATGCAGAACCTGTCGCGGCCATCGGATGGCTTCACCTGGGGCCGGGGAGCCAATGAAGTTGTCGATTGACGATGGACGATTGACGAGTGGCGTGAATCGAATCCTGTTGCTCACAGTGTGCGCAGTGATCGCGTGCTCGCTGTCGCTTGACGCGCAGCGCGGCGGCGGCCGTGGCCGCGCCGGCGGTCCACCGCAGACGCCCCGTCAAGCGGCGCCGATAGATCTGGCCGGCTATTGGGTCTCGCCCATAATCGAGGACTGGAAGTACCGGATGGTGACGCCAGCGAAAGGCGTCTTCGATGCAGTACCGCTCAACGCAGAAGGCCGCAAGGTCGGCGAGAGCTGGGATCCAGCAAAGGACGAAGCGGCCGGGGAGCAGTGTCGTGCCTACGGTGCCGGCGGCATCATGCGCCTGCCCGGTCGTCTTCGCATCTCGTGGCAGGACGACACGACGCTGAAAATCGAGACGGATACCGGTACCCAGACGCGACTGCTACGATTTGGAAACCTACCCGCTCCGACTGAAGCGAGTTGGCAGGGACACTCGGTCGCGCAGTGGAACATCCCCGCGCGCAATCTGAGGGTGATCACCACGAACCTGCGTCCGGGCTACGTGCGCAAGAACGGTGCTCCGTACAGCGAGAAGGCGACCGTCACTGAGTATTGGGACTTGAACGAGCTGCCGAACGGGGATCGGTGGCTGACAGTCATCACCAAGGTCGAAGACCCGCAGTACTTCACGCGCGCCTACACAACGAGCTCTGACTTCAAGAAGCTGCCGGACGCTGCAGGCTGGAATCCCACGCCCTGTTCGGCGCGGTAGCACGATCGGTCGCGCCTTTCGTCTTTCGTCACCGGGCCGCGGCACAGCCGTTGCTCATCACCGTGGCGTGGCGATCGTTGAGCGGCTGAGCCGATACAAAGATTTCGCGCAGTTTCTGGCCAAGTACGGACGCGCTGACATTCTGAAAGGCGAGCGCAGTAAGGACGGCGACACCAATCTGTCCGCATCGGCTGCCGATGCTGATGACTTTGCGCGCGACATTGAGGCGCTCGGTCCGACATTCATCAAGCTCGGCCAGCTGCTGTCCTCGCGGGCCGAGTTGCTCTCTCCACAATACGCTGAGGCGCTGGCTCGACTGCAGGATGCCGTCGA
>DATCXH010001139.1:0-11764 GCA_036565925.1 Vicinamibacterales bacterium | reverse complement strand
GCGGCGGCTGGCGGCGCAACCAGCATCCTCGCCGCCTACTGGACGAGCACGTTCCTTGCGCGCTCCGTGATCGGGCGCACTGGTGAACTGCCACCGGTCTTCACCCTCGACGCACGTGTGTGGATCTTTACCGCAGTCCTCTCGATTGGGTGTGCGGTGGCGTTCGGCCTCGCACCAGCGCTGCGTGCGATTGCCGTGGGAATGACGAGCGGGATCACGATCAACCAGCGAGTCAGCACCTACGCCGCCGTCAAGGGCATGCGGCCGCTCGTCGCGGCGCAGATCGCTTTGTCGTTCGCGGTTGTCTTTGCCGCAGTCCTTCTGGGCCGCACGCTCTCGTACTTCGCGCGCATCGACCCGGGATTCAACACGGACCGCCTCGTGACCGCTGCGATCGATCCGGATACCAGCGGGTACTCGCGCGAGCAAATCCCGGTCATGGTCGATCGGCTTGTCGCCACAATCGACGCCGTGCCAGGCGTTGTCTCCACCTCGGTAACGACGTGCGGCCTCATGACCAACTGCTCGTATTCAAGTGGGTTCACCATCGAGGGCTCGGACCGCGGCATTCAGTTCAACAACAACTGGATCTCTCCGGCGTTCTTCTCCACGGTCGGCATTCCACTCGTGGCCGGCCGAGATTTCACTGTCCGAGACACCGCACAGAGCCCGCGCGTCGCGATCATCGGCGAGTCGATTGCGCGCCGATATTTCCCCAATCAGAACCCGCTCGGTAAGCGACTCGGATATGAGGTCGCTGACACGGAAATCGTTGGCGTCGTGCGCGACGCGCGCCCGTCGCTACACACTGAACCGATTGCGATGGTCTACTTTCCCACCAAGCAACCGCCGACCTTCACTGCATCGCCGCACGCCATTGTCGTACGTGTCACGGGCGATGCCGACCTGGCGATCGCGACCATCAGGGCAGCGATTCAGCGTACCGAACCCGGCCTGCTGCTCGACAACATCTCGACGATGACAGCCGTGCTCGAGCGCGACGTGACACGCGAGCGGATCATCGCTTATCTGGCGAGTGCGTTCGCGTTGCTGGCGTTGCTGCTCGCCTGCGTTGGTCTCTACGGCGTCCTGTCATACACAGTGACGCGCCGCACGCAGGAGCTCGGCGTACGCATCGCACTCGGTGCACGTCCTGCCGATCTGACGCGCATGGTGATCGGAGACGGTTCGCGGGTGGTGGTGGCGGGCATTGCGGCCGGGATCATTGCGGCGGCAATGGTCGGCAGACTCGTGACTAGCCTGCTTGCCGGCGTCACCGCGTATGACCCGATGACCTTCGTGGGCGTGGCGCTGTCGCTGATCCTCGTCACCTTGGCCGCGTCGTATCTTCCCGCGCGCCGCGCCTCTCGCATCGACCCGGCCACAGCATTGAGGACTGAATGATCGATCGACTCTGGCAGGACGTTCGGTACGCGGTCCGCTCGTTGTGATGATCGCCGTCGCGCGTATGGCGGCAGCGCTGCCGGCCGTCCGCGCGTCCGCCGTCGATCCGGTGACCGCGCTCCGCGCTCAATAGGCATACGGAGTCACGCAACGATGGCCCGTGCACTTCTCGTCCTCGTCTTAGCCACAGTCGGCGTATCAGCGCAGGCTCCTGTTTCGTGGCAGCTCGTGCAGGTCGATCGCACCGGCGCGATCAAGCCTCTTGGCCGCATGCCGCCGGCGACCTTCGCACCGCGTATCTCGCCCGACGGACGTCAGGTGGTCTTCGACGCCGACGCCTCTGTCTGGATCGCGAGTCTCGACAATCTCTCCGCACCGCGCAAATTAGCGGCTGGTCTCTATCCGATGTGGTCCGGCGACGGCACGCACGAGCTGTACATCGTGGGCTTCGGCGAGAAGCAGCAGATGTACTGGACGGCTGCCGATGGTAGTCGTCAACCGGAACTGCTGATCCCTGACGCGCGCGCGCCGGAGTCCTGGTCGGCCGCGGCGCAGTACATGACCTACATCACCCTGAAGGGCGGAACCGACTACGACGTCTGGGCTTATTCACTTCGCGATCGTACGAGCGCGCCGTTTGCCGCCAAACCAGGCGCCGCAGAAATGAGCAGCCGCCTCTCGCCAGACGGTCGATGGATTGCCTACGAATCAACCGAAGCTGGCTCGCGCGACATCTTCGTCGAGCCGTTTCCCGCCACGGGTCGGCGCGTGAGGGCGACGCCCGGCCGACGGCCTGTGTGGTCGCTTGATGGTAAAGAAATCTTCTTCGATCGCGACGACGCGCAGCTCTACGTCGTGTCGATCACATTGGGACCGTCACCGACGGTTGGCACGCCAACGCCGTTACCAATCACAGGATTCATGCAGGGTGGCGGACGGCGGATGTACGACATCACGCCGGACGGCCGGCACTTTCTTATGCTGTTCCGCTGACCGCGCTCCCGAACGGTCGACGGCCGGTTGCCGTGTAGAACGCCCACACCGCCAGCGCCACGACCAGTGCGAGTATGAGCACGTTGCTGCCGAAGTACCACGCGGACGAATCGAGGGTGGGCACGATGTCGAAGAGCAACGAGCTGACGAACGCACCAACGACGAATGCCAACAAGCCACCGAAACGCACGATCACGAACGCGCCGACGCCGAAGTAGAGCACGCCAATCGCGGCCCCGCGCCACATCTGATCGTTGCCGAGTGCGTTCAGCAATGTGAAGAACGCCGTGAAAGCGATCATCGCCACCCACTGGTTCCGCAGCATCATCCGCAGCGCGAACAGGATGAAGAAGTAAAACAGCGGGTTCCGGATCGAGTACACCGCCTCCTGTAGGACGCTGCCCACTGTGCTGCGCAGGCCAAGCAGCAGTTCCATGTCGCCGGGGAACGCGACTTGACCGTTCCCGATCGTTCTCAAGAACAAAGCGAACCAAATACCGAGCGCGATACCAATCAGCGCGTCACGGCCGACGATTGCATCTGAGGCGTGTCCGGTCAGTACATTCGTCCAGGACACGAGAACTCGCGGCCAATGCCGTCTGACAAATGGCTCGAGTCCGAGATAGACGGTCCACAGCAGCACACCGTAGAACACCGACGTGCAGAGCGCCAGCAGAAACAGCGCAAATAGTCCGAGCGAGACTGCCGCATGGACCTCGCAGACCCATAACGCCATCAGGACTCCGCTGATCCAGGTAGCCAGTCGAGCGGCTCCGCGCCGATCACCGCGGCCATCACGGATGTTTTGGCGGGCGAGGATTGCGGCACCGGCCAGCGTCAGAACGGTGACACCCAACAGGAGCGCAAGGTACGTCGTCGTCCCGCTGCTGCTGTCGTCGTCGGCCATTCGCCACGGCTTCTGCGAATCGCTGATCAGCATGAAGCTCACCGGCCGGCCACCGAGTGCCGCTGCCTCGACGCGCAAAGTCCGGGCGCTCTCCGGCCACGTGCCGGTCCATGCGGCGCGCGTATCGGAAGTGGCGAGCCAGGTCCATAACGGCTCGGCCGGCTGCAGTATCGATTGATCGAGTCCAGCCAATTGAAACAGTGGCGCCCAATCGATCGTCGTGGCCCGAACAGGGGACGCTTGACGCTGCGGTGGAATGGCTTCGAAGAACGTCAATCGCCCCTGATGATCGACGTTGACCTGGATCATCCCCGATGAGATCGGCGGCGGATCGGCGCGATCGACGATGCCAGGCGTGAGCAAGTCGTTATGGAACGTCAACGCCGCGAGCGGTTCGGGGCTTTGTCGATACCAGAATGTCAGCGGTGAAGGACGCTGCTTCAGGATCCGGTCCCACTGCGGGGATGGTCCGGCTGTGTTCATGGCATCCTGAATCACCACGTCGTTCCATTCGAAGCCGACAGCGGAATCGCGTCCGCGCGACTCGTACCCGAGCCGTGCGATCGCGTCGCGCGCTTTCTGCGTCAGCACATCGCGCGAGAATTCAGGTCGCAATCGCTCGAACGGACTGTCGCGCAGCGCAAGCGCAAGCACCCCGAGCAGACCTGCGGTGATTGCCGCAAGCATCGACCATGCAGCGAGCCGGCTGAACCCGGCACCCTCGCCGGCGGCCGCGACCAGTTCGGGTGAGGGTGTCTCACCCGCTGCCAGCATCGCGGCAAGCGGATCACCGCCCGGAAGCGCCGCAGCCACCGCGAGCGCCGAGGCAGGGCGTCGATCGGGATCGGGATCGAGACAACGCTGGATGACGCGATCGATCGCGGCATCGATCGCGCTCACCACCTCTGAGGGCGGTGCGAACGACCGCGACTCGTGCTGGTTGACGAGGTCACCGATCGAGGTGGCCGTGAACGCACGCCGCCCTGTAAACAGCTCGTAGACGACCAATCCCAGCGCGAAGATGTCGCTGCGCTGCGTCACCTCACGTCCGAGTAACTGCTCCGGTGCCATGTACGCCGGAGTGCCAGCTCTGACATCGTCAACACGGCCTGCCGCTGCGAGTCCGAAATCCATGATGCGGACACGGCCAGATCCGTCGAGCATCACGTTGGCGGGTTTCAGGTCGCGGTGGATCACACCACGGTGATGTGCCGCGGCGAGTCCGGCGCACAGTTGCCGTGCGATGTCGGCGGCCTTGTCTTCGGGAAATCGTCCGATGCGACGCAGCGATACCGCGAGATTCTCGCCGTCCACGTACTCCATCGAGATGTACGGCACGCCGTCCACTTCACCGATGTCGTACACGCGACAGACGTTCGGATGCGAAACCTGTCGTGCAGTCCGGACTTCGTTGTGAAACTGCGCAAGACGCACCGGCTCGTCGCGTAGTCCGTCGGGCAGGAACTTGAGCGCTACCGGTTGCCCGAGCCTGAGATCGTCAGCCCGATACACCTCGCCCATGCCGCCCTTGCCGAGCAATCCGATGATTCGATAGCGGCCGTCGAGCAGGGTCCCTGGCGCGAACCGGCCGTGACTGATCGAATCCGAGGATGTGAGCCACCCGCTATCGGATTTCTGCGCCGCAACCGAAGGTTGCGCGACCGCAGGTTGCGCGACCGCAGGCGTAGGCGTGCGACGACCGACCACGCCAATCGGTCCAGGCGCTGCTGGTATCGTCGGCTGGACGCTGACCCCCATCGTCAGCGCGTCGTCGGATGCGACACCGCACGCTGGACAGAACCGCGCACCATCGGGGAGGGGCGTGCGACAACCGGCGCAAGTCACGACGGGATTCTACTGATTCTCGTTTCCTGATTCCTGATTCCTTCGATATTCTTGGATCTTGCATGTCTCATCGGTCACCGATCTGTCCAAGGGCCGTCGGCCGAGTCTGCGTCTGTGCAGCGCTCGTGGCCCTGACCACCGGCTGTTCACTCAAGACCATGGCGGTAAAGAGCGTCGCCAACACGCTGTCTGCCCCCGGCGATGTCTTCACCCGTGACGATGACCCCGATCTGATTCGCGACGCGACCCCGTTCGCCCTCAAGCTGTACGAGTCGCTGCTGGAGTCCGTTCCGAATCACGTGCCGCTGCTCATGTCCACCTGCGGCAGCTTTACCCAGTACGGCTATGCATTTCTCGAAGCCGAGGCCGACGGCCTCGATAGCAGTCGTCGGGCTGACGCAATTGCACTGCGTGAGCGTGCGCTGAAGCACTACCTGCGTGGCCGGGGTTATTGTCTGCGCGGCATGGACGCGCGCTTCGGCAAGGGCACGAGCGCGGCGCTTCTCCAGAATCCCGAGACGACGCTTGCCAAAGCAAAAAAAGACGATGTGCCGTTGCTGTACTGGACGGCGGCCTCGTGGGGCGCCGCGATCTCGCTCGGTATCGATCGTCCCGATCTCGCCGTGGACTTTCCTACCGTGCGCGCATTGGCCGATCGTGCGCTGGCGCTGGATCCCGAGTGGAACCGCGGCTCGATCCACGAGCTGATGATCACACTCGACAGTCTGCCGGAGGCGCTCGGCGGGAATCCTGAGCGCGCCCGCGAGCACTTCAAGAAGGCGGTCGAGATCCAGAAAGGCTTATCGCCAGGCCCCTACGTCTCATTGGCGACTGGCGTCGCCGTACCGAACCAGGATCGTCAGGAATTCGAACGGCTTCTGAAGGAAGCGCTGGCGATCGATCCGGAGAAGGACCCGTCGAACCGGCTCGTGATTCTGGTGGGCCAGCGGCGCGCCCGCGTCCTGCTCGATCGCATCGACGAGAAGTTTTCGAAGTAAGTTGGAGGCTGAATGTCAGTTCGAAAGATCGCACTCATACTCGCTCTCGCCGTTATCGCTCCCGCGTCGCTGTGGGCCGCCATGACGGTCAAGATGGCCACGCAGGCGCCGGTCAACTCTTCGTGGCACAAGGTGCTGCTCGACATGGGCGCCGAGTGGGAGGCCAAGACCGCCGGTCGCGTCAAGCTCACCATCTACGCCGGCGGTACACAGGGCAGCGAGGACGCAACGATTCGCATGATGCGCCCGGGCGTCGATCAGCTACAGGCGAATCTGCTGATGCTCTCGGGCCTCGCCGCCATCGACGAGGGATTCAACATCTTCGGCGTCCCGTTCTTCTTCCAGTCAGACGCGGAAGGCCAGTACGTCCTCGAGAAGATTACGCCGATGCTCGAAAAGCGTCTCGACGCCAAAGGCTACAAATTCCTCGCCTGGGGCAGCGCCGGATGGGTGCAGCTCTTCTCGAAGAAGCCGATGACCTCGCTCGCCGATGTCAAGGCAGCGAAGCTCTATACGAGTCAAGGCAACGACCGCATGGTGCAGTGGTACAAAGGCAACGGTTTCAATCCGGTCGCACTCAACGCCAATGACATTCCCGCGCAGCTGAAGCTGACGACCGGCATGATCGACGCGGCCCCGAGCCCGCCGTATCCGGCGTTGCTGCTGCAGATCTTCCGCGATGCCAAGTACATGCTCGACGTGCGCTTCGCGCCGCTCTATGGCGCCGTCGTCATGACCAACGAGGCGTGGAACAAGATCGAAGCCAACGATCGCCCGATCGTGATGGCCGCGGCGAAGAACGCCGAGAAGCGTCTGCTCGGTGACGCCCCGAAGCTCGATGCCGACTCGATTGCCACGATGAAGACTCGTGGGCTGACCGTCACGTCCCTCGATCCGAAGACGACGGCCGCCTTCCGCGCCGAAGCCGAGGGATTCGTGAAGTCGATGCGCGGTCAGATGGTGCCGGCCGACGTCTTCGATGCGGCCGTTCGAGAGCGAGACGCCTTTCGCAAGACGCAAAAGTGATGTCGGCTGAGACGATCCGATAAATGCGAGCCATCGCGGCTCGCGCCGAAGATACCCTTGCCACGCTCGCCCTCGGCGGCATCATGCTGCTGCCGCTGGGCGAGATCGTTTTTCGTCGCGTCATCAGCACCGGCATTCCAGGTGCGGCGCCATTCACTCTCAACCTGACGCTGTGGGTCGGCCTCCTCGGTGCGGCCATTGCGGCGCGCGAGGGCAAACTTCTCACACTGGCCACCGGCGAGTTCCTCCCCAAGGGTCGCATCGCCGAGTGGGCACACGTGGTCGGCGGATTTGCCGGATCCGCGATCGCGATGATGTTCGCCGTCGGTGGGATTGGACTCGTGCTCACCGAACGAGCGGCCGGCGACCAAATCGCCCTCGGTGTGCCGACGTGGATATCGACGCTCGCCTTCCCCATCGGCTTCGGCTTGATTGCCGTGCGGTTGGCGCTGAAGTCCTCGCCGCACTGGACCGGTCGGGCGATTGCGTTGATCGGGCTTGCCCTCGGCATTCTCGCCGCCTATCAGTACGACTTCTTCGAGGGGCGAGCGCTGCTCCCGTGGCTCATTGCAGTCCTCGCCGCTGGTGCGCTCGGCGCGCCGATCTTCGCGCTGCTGGGTGGCATTGCGATGATCGGCTTCTTCACCGACGGCAGTCGGCCGATCGTGCCGCTGATCAAGGCCTTCGAAGAGCTCACCTCGCCCTCGGCGAATCTCGCAGCGATTCCTCTCTTTACGCTGACCGGATTTCTGCTGGCCGAAGGCAAGTCGTCTGAGCGGTTGCTGCGCGCCTTGCGCGCGTTGTTTGGGTGGGCACCCGGCGGCACCGCGGTTGCCGCAGCGACGCTGTGCGCGTTCTTCACGCTGTTCACCGGCGGGTCCGGCGTCACGATTCTCGCGCTTGGCGGATTGCTGTTGCCGGCACTGCTGAAAGAAGGCTATCGCGAACGCTTCTCCATCGGTCTGCTCACCGCATCGGGATCGCTCGGCCTGCTCTTTCCGCTGTCGGTGCCGCTCATCCTGTACGGCATCGTCGCGCAACGGGTCGCCATTGAGGACCTCTTCATCGGCGGCCTGATTCCCGGCGTGCTGATGCTGGCGCTGCTCGCGGCTTTTGGCGTACGCGAAGCGGTTCGGAGCGGCGTGAAGCACTCGCCGTTCAACATTCGCGAAGTGGGCGCCGGGTTGTGGGAAGCGAAATGGGAGATGTTGCTTCCGGTCGTCGTCCTCTGGGCGCTCCTCGGCGGATACGCGACGACGTCGGAGTCGGCGGCGATCGCCGCGCTGTATGCACTCATCGTGCAACGCTTCATCCATCGCGATCTCGCGAGCTTCAAGGAGATCGTCCGCGTTGCCGGCGACTGCGTCGCGCTGGTCGGTGGTGTGCTGATCATCCTCGCGGTCGCCGTCGGTCTCACCAACTACCTCGTCAACGCTCAGATTCCGACGCGAATGATCGAGTGGACGCAGGCCCACATCGAGCAGCGCTGGCTGTTCCTGCTGGCGTTGAATGTGTTCCTGCTGCTGGTCGGGACGGTGATGGACATCTTCTCGGCGATCGTCGTGGTGGTGCCGCTGATCCTCCCGCTCGCCGATGCCTACCAGATCACCTACGTCCACCTCGGGGTCATCTTTATCGCCAACCTCGAGCTCGGGTACTTGCACCCGCCGCTCGGACTCAACCTGCTGCTCGCGTCGTATCGATTCAGGAAGCCGGTTCTCGAGGTCACGTGGGCGACGCTGCCGATGCTGGGTATTCTGGCCATCGGCGTGCTGCTCATCACCTACGTCCCGTGGCTCACCGAGGGACTCCTGCGTTTGATGGGGCGCTTGTAGAAGCTGCTGACCTTTCGTGTAGCCACACAAACTGCTGACCTTACACGCGTGTAAAGTTCTCTTACACGCACGCGGCGCGCGCCGAACGGTTCGCGGCCCCTTCTGCATTCACGCCACGAAATTCCGCGGGTTCTTGTAGCCGAGGTTCGCCTCGGCGCGATTCCTGCCGCGTTCACAACGCGGGACGATTACCGTCCCTGCGCTTCCAAAAAACAGATCATGTTTCCAAAAATGCGCTCGAAGTGTGCGCGGATGGTGGCCGTGTGCCTGGTCGTGCTTGCTGCGACAAGCCGCGCAGCGGCGGAGTCAATCACGTTGGAATGGGACCCGTCTGGCGGACAGGTCGGCTACAAGGTGCACGTGGGAGTGCAATCAGGATCGTACACACAGCACTTCGACGTAGGCTCGGGCACGCTGTTCACATTCATGAGCGCGACCGCAGGGCAGCGTTACTGCTTCGCGGTCTCTGCCTATCTTTTGTCATCGAGGCTCGAAGGAGTGAATTCCACGGAGGTCTGCGGCTACAGCAACGCGCCGCCAACACTGGTCAATCCTGGTAACCGCACATCGACGGTCGGACAAGCCGTCACATTGCAGCTTCAAGGTTCCGATCCCGACTCGCAGCCGCTGACGTATGGCGCGACGGGATTACCGCCAGGCCTGACGGTGATGGCGAGCACCGGATTTATCTCCGGCGCGGCAACGAGCCCCGGCACGTACTCCGTGACTGCTCGCGCCTCGGACGGCACGCTGACGGCATCGCAGACGTTCGCGTGGGCGATCACCGACGCACCAGGCGAGGCGGTCACGCTGACCGCTGCACGGGGCTCATCGTGGAAAATGGTGCGGCTCACCTGGACACAGGCGTCCTGGCCGAGCGTCGATATCTATCGGAACAACGTCAAGATCAAGAACCAACGCAACGACGGTTCGTCCAGCGACACCGTACCGAGCCGCGGGACGTACGACTACAGAATCTGCGCGCCCGACTCGACAACCGTCTGTTCGAATGTCGCGAGTCTTGTCGTCCAGTGACCGAGTGCTGACCGTTTATCTCGGCTCCCAATCGCGCCTGAAGCGGATCGACCTCCTGCGAGTAAGATGATGAGCTTAGAACTTACCCAGGAGCAACGTGCCTCCACCAGACGACGAATTCGAAGGAACGATTTTTTCCGCCGGCCCGCTGTTCCCGGTGGCCGGCGCCGCCGACGACATCGGCCATTACCTGGTTGTCGTCGAAGGAACTGAACCAGGAAAGCGGATCGAGCTCGATAGCGCGGCGATCACGATCGGTCGCGACGCCAAGCAGGCCACGATGGTGTTTCCGGACACCGGGGTCTCTCGCGTCCACGCCATGGTCCGCGTCGTCAACGGCAAAGCGATTGTCGAGGACCTCAAATCAACGAACGGGACCTTTGTCGACGCCACGCGCGTGGCGTCCCGAACGACCCTCCGAGAAGGCAACATCCTTCGAATGGGCGCGCACGCCCTGAGATACGAACGACGCAGCCGCAAGGACGTGCAGCGGACCAAGGAAATGGACCGCGACCTCCTCAAGGCAAGGAAGTATGTGCAGTCCCTACTGCCAGAACCCATCCACAGCGGGGCTGTCCGCGCGGAGTGGAGCTTCGTCCCCTCGTCTCAACTCGGGGGCGACGCGTTCGGGTATTACTGGCTCGACTCGACCACGTTTGTCTTTTACCTCGTCGATGTCTCGGGACACGGCGTTGGCTCGGCGATGCACTCGGTCACGGTGCTCAATGTGCTCCGCCAACGGGCGCTGCCCAACGTCGACTTCAGAAATCCGTCGGAGGTGCTGGCGAACCTCAATGACATGTTCCAGGCGGAGAGTCACAACGGGTTGATGTTGACGATGTGGTACGGCGTGTATCGCACTGATGATCGCGTGCTTACCTACGGCTCCGCCGGGCATCATCCAGCGTATCTCGTAACCACAGATCGACAGGCATCGACTCCCGTAGGATCCCCGGCGCTGATGATCGGGGCTTTTCCCAAGATGACCTATCAGACCGAACACACGCAGGTGCCGGCGCAAAGTTCGTTGTACCTGTTCAGCGACGGTCTGTTCGAGATCGTCACCAAGGATCAGCAGCGTTGGGAATTGGATGACCTTCTGCCGTTGTTGCTGCAACCACGGTCTGCCGGTACGGCAGGCGCCCCGAAAGTCTCGGAGGCGGAACGCGTGTACAACGCCGTACGGGAAGTGGCTGCACCCGGGCCGCTGCAAGACGACGTCTCGCTCCTCGTGGTCACGTTCACCTAGCCTGTAAACTCCCAATTCCCAACTACCAACTCCCAACTACTGCCAAGTTCCAAGTCCCAGACGTGCATAAGGGGGAACGTTGGTTCCGGGGGTTTGGGCGTTGGGAGTTCCACTGTCCGTTTCTGGGACGCGGGTTCCCGTCTTCGAACAAAACCACAGTAAACTCGCACGAAATCCCTAAGCTGTTGCGCGGCACGCAGCTTGATATCAGTCCGGCGAAAGCCGGACACTACGGGTCTGAGGCCATCCGACATGCTGTTCAAACGTTCATCCTCGTCCGCTCTCACTGACGCACCGTGGGAACCCACCGGCAACCAGCCGCTCATGTCGATGCGCGGTGTCGAGAAGTCGTTTCCTGTCGGTGCCGGCCAGACCTACGTGCTGCGCCGCATCGCGATCGACATCAAACCGGGCGAGTTCGTCTCCATCATGGGACCGTCGGGCGCCGGCAAGTCCACGTTGTTGCACATCC
>DATCXH010000735.1:0-3339 GCA_036565925.1 Vicinamibacterales bacterium | reverse complement strand
CGCGCGTGTCAGGCCGGTGGCGCGGGCGGCTTCGGCGATGGTCATCCTGTCGGTCTCCGGTCCGAACGCCCGCAGCACTTCAATGCCGCGCGCCAGCGACTGGATCTGCCCCTCATCCGAATCGGCCTTCGCTGAACGGATCATCACATCGGAGGGGCGTCTGACGTCGATGCTTAGCGGGTTCATGGTTGCGCTCCGTGAGTTGGAAGTCAGATCAGGCTCGCGGCCGACTGCCACATTGCGTACAGAGCGAGCCCGAACAGCACGGCCATGGTGAGGTTTTCCCATAGGGTGTTCTTGTACTTGTGACCGATGAAACGCGCGTTGGCCGTGAGATACCAGAGGACACCGGCCAGCAGCGGAATGGCCATCGTCGAGATGGCGTTGACGGCGACCGTCAGCGGCACGAATCCCGGCATCGACGGAATCGTCCAGATCAGCGGCGAAATCAGGCACCAGATGACGAGCGCGCGAAATGTGCGCCCGTGCTTCATCTCGGCCGCCGGCATCGATGCTCCCGGCCCGCCTGACAGCTTCACCGCGATGTCCTGGCACATGTAGCCGAAACCGGTTGCCACGCCGATGATTGTCGTCGCCATCGTCGCGAGCAGCCCGGCGTGAAACAGAGGCTTGCCGATGGGCCCGAGAACCATGATGAACAGCTGCGCCAGATCGTCCAGCGTGCGCACGTGCATGCCCGCCGGATGCAGCACTTCGGCGGCAACGATCCACACACTCAGGTCGAGCAGGATCAGCACCATGATGCCGAACAGCAGGTCGTACGTCTGCACGCGCCGATATTGCGGACCGCTCCACCCCTTCTGACGGATGAAGTAGGGATACAGAAGATTCGCGACCGAGCCGGCCACACCGCCGATGAGCGATACGACGACCAGTACAGGCTGAAAATCCCCCGCGCTCGGCGGTACCTGAAACAGGAGCACGCCCTTGAGGATGCCGGTCGGGCTTGGACCGACCCACAACGCAACGCCGATGAATGTCACACTGAGCATCGCAAGAAACACGTAGAAGACGCGCTCCAGCGTCTTGAACGCGCCGCCGAACACGAGCAAGAACGTCGCTGCCACCCAGGCGAGCGACCACATCCACGGCTCGCCTACGCCGAAGGCCAGTACGCGTGTCGTTTCCCCGATGCCGCGGATCAAATACGCCTCGAACAGGTGGCCCATCAGCACCGAGAGGAACAGAATCATCATCGGCACGATCTTGTGGATGCGCAGCAAGCCCGCCATCAGCGTCTCGTCGCGCTCGTTGCACAGCTCGTATTTTGCAATGATGTTGACGAAGGCGAAGCGCGCCAGGAGCGCGGCAACGAGCGCCCACATCAGCGCGTAGCCATACTCGGCGCCGGCGAGAGCGGAGTTCACCAGGTCAGAGGCGCCGAGCCAGGTCAATGCTACGACCAGCCCTGGCCCGAACGATGTCACGTACTCGAGAAAACTGCGTGGGATGGGCGGAGCTGCAACACCTGCCGTCTGCGCTGCGCTATGCGTTCTTGCTGTTGTTGGTGGGTTGGTCGTCACGCAAGCGCCTCGTCGGGTCTATGTCTTGATCGTATGTTGGAGTGGGGTCGCCGCGGTCAGGAGTTGCGAAACGTCTTCGACCATCTCGAGGTTGTGAATCACTCGGGTCAGTTGCAACAGTTGCCCCGACTGGAACAGCCGCCTGCCGCTCGTGCACAACCAGTCGTGCCACATGTCTGGCGGCAGATCGTATGTGAAGAAGTCGCGCTCGCGTTCAAGCTTGCGGCCGTCGCGCATGTGGACCGTGACTCTGGCCCAACGCGACCCGTGACCGTTCTCGAACGAGACTTCGACGGCCTGCGTCAAGTGCGAGACCCGCGGATCGTTCGCGAGCCCATCGTCGGCGAGGCATGCGGACTTGAACGGTCCACGCGCCGCCAGTTCCATGTCGCGTGCGCGTGATCCCGACGCGGGCAGGACAACCTCGATCGTCGACACACTGCGCTCGCTGAGCTGGTGCGTTTCGATCAGATCGGTGAGCAACTCGACAGCGGCAGCGTCGTTACCCGTCGTGCGGTAGGGCCTCTGCAGCGTCGTGAGAATTTCCCAGTAGCCGAGCTCATCGATGGAGTCGGGCAGTTCAGCGCCAGCGTCAGCAAATGGTGAGCAATGTGCTCGCGGCTCACCCTCGTGCGCGTCGGCGTGCGCGAGATGTGCCGCGAACATGCCATTGCGAGTGATCACGCCGGGGTAGAGTTCGGCCGTGGCATCCTGCTCGGCATGGATGCACGGGCCGCTGGCGTACTGGAGAGCATCCAACATGTGCTCGCGATCGAGCGCGAACAACCGACCGGCCGCGGCAGTCGCCGCATAGCCGGCTACGATGCTGGTCGACCGGCATGTCGAAGGCGCCGCCTGGCCGAGCTTGCCAAGAACTTCGTAACCCAGGACCAGCGCCAGGAGCAGCTCGCGGCCCGAAACGCGCCGGATCTCGCCGATCGCGAGCGCGGCGGGCAGAGTAACGACACCGGGATGAATCGCATCGTTCAAGAGGGCGCGCAGCGATAGTGAATCGCCGAACAGCGATGCGTTGACCAATGCAGCGTCCGCCGGTGCGAGCCGCAGGCGATCGCCGATGATGCTCGCGGCGCCGCCGGCTTGATCGGTCATGCGACCGATCTGCTGTGCGAACTCGAGAGCATGCCGGGCGCGTGCTGAAGACGCGCTTGCGAACGCGCGTCCGAAGAAGAAGACGATCTGTTCTTTGGCCTTCTCAACGACCGCGGGCGGCAGATCTTCGAATCTTGCGGCGGCAACATACGCGGCGATCTGCTGACGCAGCCTGGTTCCGCCGAACGTCGGCGGTGGATCCGCTTGCGGAGGAGTCATGACTCGCGCCATTGCTCCGCCACTGAATGCGGCTGCGCCGACACCGACGCCGAGCAGCTTCAGCATCATGCGCCGATCGAGGACGGTCATGCGCATACCGGCCTGCGCCTGTGTGAAGATCATTGTTTGTTGTCCACGCGAGCGTACTCGGCAGGCGCGGACAATTCAAACAAGGCCTGATTGTTTGCAAAGCCGGACTGCTCGGCGTGATGACACGCCTGACAGATGCCTTTGGCTTCCTCGAACGCCGCCCAGGCCCTGCGAGGATCGCGCGATTCGAATTCCGTGCGCAGGCGCTGATAGTTGCCGTTCAGAAAGAACGCCTCGGCATTCGCCGCCCGCTTCGGGCGTTTCATCGCCGCGTTGCGCAGCGTCTGCTCGATCTTCCACCAGTGGAATACCGCCAGCTCGTAATTGCCTCGGCCGAGCGCGTCGTGGATCCGCGTGAAGCGTTCGCCGATTTCCC
>DATCXH010000599.1:0-8710 GCA_036565925.1 Vicinamibacterales bacterium | reverse complement strand
TGCGCGATGCCGAACGTGGGCAATGGCAGTGCGATCGTGAGCGCAATGACGAGCAATCTCCAGCGGGACCTCATCCTGTCCACCCATTTTCTCATCGAGCTCAGCTCACCGCGAATGCAGGCCTCGTCTTTGCACTCCATCAGGCATGGTTAGAACGGTCCTCGCGGTATTCATGGCCGGCACAGTCGTGGTTGCTGGGCAGAACACGTCAACGACTTCACTACCGCAGGATATGGCGCTCGCGGTTCAGGTGATGCTCGACGCGGCCGGATTCTCACCGGGCGAAATCGATGGAAAGGCCGGGGCCAATTTCGGGCGCGCTGTTGCCGCGTATCAGCAGAGCCGCAGTCTCGACGCGTCAGGCAACGTGGATGATGCGACGCTCGAACGGCTGCAAAAGGACTTCAGAGGTCAACCGCCGACCATCAGCTACACGCTCAGCGACGCCGACATCACGGGACCGTTTCAGCCGGACATCCCCAAGGACCTGGTCGCACAATCGAAGCTCCCCTCGCTCGACTACCGCAATGCGCTCGAAGCGATCGCGGAGAAGTTTCACGCGAGCCCCGCTTTGCTCGAATCGCTGAATCCAGGTCAGACGATCACGCAGGCAGGTACACAGATCACCGTCCCGAATGTCATGCCGACCGAGCCGCCACCGCCGCAAGAAAAGGCTGCAGCCGGGGCGAATGCCAAGCCGAAGCCGACGGGCGCCCGCATCGTTGTCACGAAGAAGACCAGCGCGTTGACTGTCGAGGACGCGGACGGGCGCGTGCTCTTCTTCGCGCCGGTGACGACCGGAAGCGAGCACGACCCGCTGCCGATCGGGAACTGGAAGGTCACCGGCGTGCAGCGGATGCCGGCCTTCCACTACAACCCGGACCTGTTCTGGGACGCGTCGCCATCGCATTCGAAGGCGACCATTCCGCCAGGACCGAACAATCCCGTGGGCGTCGCCTGGATCGATCTGAGCAAACCGCACTACGGCATTCACGGCACGCCCGAACCATCGCAGATTGGACACGTGCAGTCGCACGGATGTGTGCGCATGACGAACTGGGATGTGCGACGGGTCATGGAGTGGGCGCAGCCGGGCACGCTCGTCGTCTTTCAACCATGACGTCTGGCGTCAGACACGACACGCCGCTTGCGTTCACGGTGGCGATGAGCTTTCTGATGGGCATCGTCACGACGATCGCGGTGTACTCACTGCGCACCGGCAATCGGGCCGCTGACGTTACGGCGATTCATGCATCGGTGGCCTCCCCATCTGATGACACTGCCGCCAACGCGAGTAGCAGTGACCAGTCCCACCCTGTAACGAAGGAACCGGCCGCCGCTGTACCTCCGTCTCCGGTTTCGCCGACGGAGGCTGGTGAGATCGTGGCGCTGCGTGGGCGCGACTTGAAGCTTCCGGTTGACGGCGTCGATCGCAAAGATCTCAGCAACACCTTCACAGACGCCCGTGGCTCACGCACGCACGAAGCGCTCGACATCCTTGCGCCGCGCGGCACAAAAGTACTCGCCGTCGAAGACGGTCGCATTCAGAAGCTGTTCACGAGCAAGGCGGGCGGGCTCACGATTTACGAGTTCGATCCTACTCAGACGTTCGCCTACTACTACGCGCACCTCGATCGATACGAGAGTGGCCTTCAGGAAGGGCAGACGGTGAAACGCGGGGAGGTCCTCGGCTACGTCGGAAGCACCGGCAATGCCTCTCCCGACGCACCGCATCTGCATTTCGCGATCTTCCGGCTCGGACCCGAGAAGCAGTGGTGGAAGGGCGAGCCGATCAACCCGTATCTCGTCCTCTCCGGGCAACGCTAGCGTCGCCCGGTGTGCGACGACTACCTGAACTCGATGAACCTCGTCGAGCGTCCAGTCAACAGAAACCGCCCGCGGATTCCCATCTGACTATCCGAACCGCTGCCAGGCTCGAGGCCGGCGACCTGCGGATACCATCCGCCACCACTCAGAATCTTTCTCGGCGTGCTCCACGCGCGCGGGTCGTCGAGCGTCGGTGCAAACGAGACGTAGATACCTTCATTGTTGAACGATTCATCTCGCGTGCGATTGAGCAGCATGACGTACTGCTGCAACGACGTGTTCCAGTGCAGCGAGGGTCCCCAGAACGCATTGGCCGCTGTCTGACCGTCGTGCCATGGGCTCGTCGTGCGCACGAGCGGCGTACCAGCTGGATAGTCCCATTCGACCGGCACCTCGTCGGTCCCGGTGAGCGGCCTCACGGTCGGTGGAAGCCAGACACCGTCCTGCCAGACCGTGACCTGTCCTCGCGGTGCATCGCGATCGGCCCACGGGAATCGCGCAACCAGCACGCCTTGTGAAGCAGGATCACTGGCGTAGTTGCTGAAGTACAGATAGACGTCCTTCCACTCGCGATCGACCATCACGCTGACGTCGCCGACTCCGCCGACCACATATCGATTGGGCGATGAGCACACCTCGCTGTCGGGCGGCGCCTCGAGGATGATCCCCAGGCTCTGCCACGAGACGCCTCGATCGGTGGACACCGCTGCGCCGATGCGCGGAATGGATCGATCCGGCCGTCCGCAGACATATGCCGGCAACTCATCGTGATAGTAGGCGTACCAGGTGGTATCGGTCTCGTCGGCGATCACGCTTTCGAACCAGATCCCGTTCGTGGGCTGCGGCGTCATCACGATGTCGCCGGTGACCTGAAGCGCTTCGAGATTCGGTCCCGCCATGCGCACCGGCGCGCCACCCCAGGATGCGAAGGCGACGAGGGTCAACTCGCCGTCGACGCGCGTCCATATCATCGGAACGCTGGAATCAACGCGCCCGGGAACGGCAAGCGTTGGCGCTGAAACGAGCCGTGCAGTTGGGAGCCCCGTCTGCGCCGGCAACGACGCACCCAAGGCTCCACAGATGGAGATGATTAGCAGAGACGAGAGGCCAGAGCGCAAGTCTGGCTTCTTATCGCTCGACGTCGCGCTCGCCGGTCGCTGCGCCAGGCGGAGGCTGACCCGGACCTGCACCGCGACCACGGCCTGCCGGCAGCGCCGCGCCTACGCCCGCGCCGTCGTCCTGCACGGTGCGTCGTGGACGAATGATCCCCTTGGCCGCATCCGCGGCGACGGCCCGGTCTTCGGCGCGTTCAGCTGAGAGCGCCATCGAAATCGCCGTGTTGCCCGGATGGCAGTCGTACGGCAGCAGCACGCCGCCGTCCAGCGGTGTCAGTGGGAACGAGACGGTGAACGGCTTCTCGTAGGTCACCGGATCGTCGTACGTCGCCTGATATTGAATGATGTTGTCGGCCACACGACGGAAGCGCTCGGTGATCACCATCTGCGTGCTGTGCCGCACACCGTTACCGTTGACACCGATAGCGGTCTTGTCGGTGAGGTTCGTCGTCTCGACGACCAGCTCCTCGCCTTCCCAATGCGCGCGTGAATCACCGAGATACTGGTGAATCGATTGGCCGATGTGTTTCCGTCCATCGGTGTAGAAGATGCGCGTGTCGGGCAGCATCTCGGTCGAGAACGCAACCACGCCGGGCGCCTGGACGATGCGATTGCCGTTGCCGTAGATCACGCGAAGGATTGAGCCCGCGATGCCGCGCGTGATGCAGCGTTCGTAGAGCGAGAAATCTTCCCAGGAGTTCAGCGGCCCAGGGCCATACGTGCCGCGTGGCATCTGGCGCTCCTGCTGATTCACCTTGATCGCCGGCAGACGGCCGTCCGGCGGATCCACGATCAAACGGGTCTGCGGGAACACGCGACGCGCGTAGTCGAATCGGAAACTGCTTTCGGCACTCGTGTCGCGCTGCTTTGCCGCGTTATCGACTTGCGCCTTTCGAGCCGCCAGCGCCGCCTCGTCCAGGTACAGCGGTGGAGGCTGCCCAGGCGTCGCTTGTGGTACGGCACCGCGTCCTGGGCCGCCACGACCTGGACCGCCGCGGCCCTGGCCAGCCGCCATCGGGATGTTCTCCATGTCATCGCTCGACCAGACGCCCTGCAAATCCGGATCGCCCCAAGGCGTGCGCGGCGCCTTGTAGTCCACAGGCTTACCGCCGAACGCGGTCACGACGAGGGCGGGTGGCGTGGCCCGGGACTGCTGGCCTGAGATCGACGCCCCGCTGTACAGGCACAACGCGACAATTCCAACACCCGTGCTCATTGCAGCGATGAACCGACTGGTCATTGCGCTCGCCCTTTCAAATTCCGATACCGTCCGATATAGCAGATACGACGGCCGACACCGGAGATTCTACCCCGCAGGGCGCTCAGGAGAGATACTTAGAGGAAGCGGCGCCCACACCCCTCGAGGCGCCACAGGAGAGTTCATGCACCGGATCACGCGAAGGATGAGAACCCTGCTGCTGGGCAGTGCGGCAGCAGCGATTTTCGTCACCACGACTTACGCCCAGATCAACGACAGTATTCGCGGGGTCCCCAGCGAAGCCAACCACTTCATCGAGACTCCTAAGGGCTGGGTTCACCCGAAGACCCCATGGGGTGAGCCCGACATCTCCGCGACCCTGAACATGATGCAAGCCGCCGGCATTCCGCTCGAACGGTGCGCCAATGCCGTGCGGTTCGGTGGGCCGCCTTGTGACATGAACAAGGCGTGGTGGACGCCAGAGGAATACAAGCAGCGACTCGATCAGGCCGCCGGCCGTGGCGACCTGGGGCGTCAGCTGATCGAGAAAGGTGAATTCGGACGCGCGCTGCTTTCAGGCGTCACCGACCCGGCGACCCCGCAGCGTCAGACCACGCTCATCGTCGATCCGCCCAGCGGCCTCCTGCCCGCCCTCACACCCGAGGGCAAGAAGCGTGCGCTCGAGATGCGCAGTGGCTGGTCGCTGCCCGGCGAATCGCCGTCATACGACTGGACCACGGACTTCGACAGCTGGGATCGCTGCGCGACGCGCGGGATGCCGTCCTCGATGATGCCGTACCGATACAACGGCGGCTTCAGGATCTGGCAGGCCCCGGGCGTCATCGTATTCGAGCTCGAGATGATCCACGACGCGCGGGTCATCTATACCGACGGCCGTCCGCCCCTCAAAGCCGCACACAAGGAGTACATGGGCGAATCGCGCGGACACTGGGAGGGCAACACGCTCGTCGTGGAGACGACCAACTACAAGGGCGGCCTCGCACCGATGATCAACCTGGCCGTGGTCGGATCGCCCGCGGGCAATCGGTTCCCGCAGAGCGATCAGATGAAGACCACCGAGCGAATCACTCGGCTGAACGATGACATGTTCCTCTACGAGATCAAGACCGAGGACCCGGTCATCCTCACCGGTCCGTTCACCGTGCGCTACCCGATGCGCAACGATCCCAGCTACGAGTGGTGGGAATACGCCTGTCACGAAGGCAACTCGATCGTCCCCAACTACACCACGACGTCGCGTCACGAGCGCGCCAACCCTGAGAAAGAGGAAGCCAGGCCGATCCAGGTGTCTGCCGACATCGCGAATGCGCTCGCCGGCAAGTGGGTGGGTCGACCGGCCATCAAGACCATCGACTACGACATCGAGCTGGAGTTCGTGAAGAACGCCGACGGCACAGTACTGGGCAAATTGATTGGCACCACTCTGCCGAAGGAGAAGCCGATCAATCAACCCCTGCGCAGCTTCGTGATGAAAGATCGTCGCATCAATTTCGAGTTCCCCAACACGCAGCCGTGGAACTACGCGGGCGAGCTCTCAGCCGATGGCACAACCATCACTGGCGTGACGGCGAGCGCGCAAGGCGGCGCGGTGTTGAATTTCAAGAAGCGCTGACCGAATCCCCAACTACCAACGCCCGACCACTCCCGATTCCCAACTCCCAAGATGGACGCCGTTGGGAATTGGGCATGGTTGGAAGTTGGGAGTTGGTCGTTGGGCGTTGACACGAGATGACGAGCGCCGATCAGCGAGTCATCGTTCTCCTCGACAACATTCGAAGTCTCTACAACACAGGATCCATTCTTCGCACGGCCGACGCGTCCGGCGTCGAGCGCGTCGTGCTATGCGGCATTACGCCGCGTCCCGATCAAGGCAGCAGGCAACGTCGCGCGATCGCCAAGACCGCGCTCGGCGCCGAGGAGAGCGTGCGTTGGGAATACCAGCCTGACGCACACCGGGCACTGCGCACACTCACGGCTGAGGGCTATCACACCGTCGCTGTGGAAACATCGGCGGACGCGGTGAACCTGTTCGAATGGACGCCGCGATGGCCGGTGTGTCTCGTGTTCGGCCATGAAGTCGATGGCATCTCGTCGACACTCACGACCCATGTGGACACGGTAATCCGGATTCCGATGCTCGGTGAGAAGCGTTCGCTGAACGTCGCGACCGCCGCTGGCGTGGTGTTATACGAGTTGCTTCGGCAGCGTTTGTACGGCGAGCGGACTTGACACCGCAGTCGCGCGAGCGCGATTCGGACGCGCTTCTCCGTGTGACCTTACCAGGACGTGAGTCGCGTGGTCTCGATCGATCCTTCGCGCGGGATGACGACGACGTCTACTGGCAAGGCGACCGTTCCTGGCGGGACACCGAAGCCGGGACCGAGCGTGACGGTCAATCGAACCGCCTGGAGGAACATCGCGGTCGCCGATCGCGTTGTGGTTGCGCCACACTCCCCTTTCAACAGCCCGGCCAGCTTCGTAACATCGGGCTGTTGAAATTCCACCTTGGGGATGCGGACACCTGTATCCGTCCTCAAGACAGCGACGACACTCTCCTGCCCGTGAAATCTGACGCCGCACTGAGAGAACGTCAGGCGCGCAAGCGGACGCACCTGAACCTCCCATTGATTCGTTGGACGATCGATCGCGATGCCGAGGCCGAGGACAACGCTTTCCGGACCGCTCTCTCCGTATCCGCTTACGGCGATTCTGGCGACGACCGGTTCTGACGCGTAGGTGATCACATCCTTCGCCGGCATCTGCTCGAGAAAGCCGACGAGATCGGCGCGCAGGCCGTTCGCGATCTGATCGGCTTGCTGTTGCAGCGTCATCGGGGAGGTTGCACTACCCACCTGCCCGCACACTTCGCGGAATCGGTTATGCAATTCCGCGGTTGCCTTCGTTACCGTATCTTCGAGCCAATAGGCGCCCTGCATGGTCGCGACTGAACGCGGTCCGGTGACACAGTACTTTTGTTGGCTGGCGACCTGACCTCCGACATTGCTCAGCGCGCTGTCGGCACCGATCACGATGCCGTCGGGTGTGATGAACACACCGATTAGCGTCGCCACCAGGAGCGCAACCATCTCGCGTCTACTTGCCCGATGGAGGCGGTGTGGGGGCGGGTCCTCCGCCGGGCGCCGGAGGCGGCGTTCCGCCGCGAGGCGGACCAAAGTTCGTGGTGACTGGTTCGCCTTTGAGTTCCTGGAACGCGACGTTCAGGTTGATGAGTGCGCGAGATTTCGGCGTGCCGCCGTATTCAAGATCCTTGAGCAGCTCTTCCTTCATGAATACGTCGAACTTCTTGTTCTTCTCGAGTTCGGCCAGCGCCTGTTCAGGGGTCTCCTGTCGTGACAAGGCCGTCTTCGCCGCATTGAGCAGGGCGCGATTGAATTCAGCGTATGAACGGAGCCCCTGCCAGGTGTTGACGTTGCCATGGCCCTCGATCACAAGGTCCACGTTCTTGATCCCTTTGATCGCCTTCTCGAGTGTGTCAGGGAGCGCGATCACGCTGCCGCCTGTCGCCGGGTCGATGAGTGGCGCCATGTTCCACGCCATCAAATCGCCGATGCACATGGCTCGCAACTCCGGAAAGACCACGAACGCATCACCGTTGGTGTGACCGGCACCGAAGTAATAGAGGTCGATCCGGTCCTTGCCCTTCCCGATCGTCGTCTTGTCGGTGAAGGTGGTGTCCGGCATCCATGCGGGGTTGGCCTTCGGATTGGCCGCGACCCACTTCTTCGTGTTCTCGTGCGTGACGACCTGGATCATCGGACGGGCGGCTTTGAAATAGTCGTTGCTGCCGTTGTGATCGGGGTGGACGTGCGTGTTGATGATGGTCGTCACCGGCTTGTCGGTGACTGACTTCACCTGCGTCAGGATCGCTTCACCGTTATTGGCCAGCTTGGTATCAACAAGAACGACCCCATCGGCAGTCACGAAAACGGTCGTGTTGCTGCCGGCACCGCCAATCTTGTAGAGGTTGGGCTTGATCTTTTCGATCGTGCCAGTTGGAGGAATCCGCGGCCCCGCCCCGCGTCCGCCGCCGCGCTGCTGCCCAGTGTTGCCTTCGCCGCGCTGCTGCGCGGCGGCGACAGCGACGGTCACGCCGGCGACGACGATAGCGGTCAGAAGTCCAGCACGTCTCATCAAATGCCTCCCGGACAAGAATACCGGAACTAGACAAATTCTGGCCTCTCGCGTGTCTTCATGATGAGGGTTCGCGGATGGACGCGTGAGTAGCGGAACGAGTGGTGACTTTTCGTTGCACACTAATGGCAATGCCCCAACCACGGACACTACCCTCGACCGATCCGGTTGCGGTCGCGCTGACCAGCGCGATTCACTCCGGCGACGTCACTGCACTGCGACAATTGTTTGAGAGCGATCAAGAGCTCGCCCGCGCGCGCATTGGCGACCCTGGTGCGGCGCGGTCGTTGGTCCACCTGGCAACCGATTGGCCCGGGCACTTCCCGAACGTCGCCGCGACGATTGCCGCACTCGCGGCGGCCGGTGCGGATGTGAACGCGCGGATGCCGCCACATCC